>CAYUAP010000004.1:23973-87200 GCA_964442735.1 uncultured Planctomycetaceae bacterium
GGAAAATTCCCGGGAGCGCGGACGTCTCGTCCGCATCCTCCAAAACAGGCAATCCACCAGTTTTAAAGGAAGGAAAATTCCCGGGAGCGCGGACATCTCGTCCGCATCCTCCAAAACAGGTAATTCGCCATTTTTGAAGGGAAGGATTTCAATATGGCCTTGAGGATTGCAGAAAAATGAAAACAGAATATCCTGAACGTTTTTTCAGTGCAACGGTTTAAAACAGTTGTTTTTTATGATATACTGAACCTTGAATTGTATTTTATTGGTTGATTATATTTAGGGATTGTAGGAATAGTGTCTTTTTAAGACAGGCGGAGACGTCTGATTTCTCGGAGGTGGACGATACGTTTACGTTCCGATTAATATAAACATTTTAACGAACAAGGCAGGCGATTATGGGAACGGTTTTAATTGATAAATTACTGGAAACGGTTGTTGTGCGGGGCGCGAGTGACTTGCATCTTGCGGTGGGCCAGCCTCCAGTGCTTCGGCTGCATGGCCATTTGGTTCGATTGGAGACAAAAGTTCTGGAGCCGGAAGATACGGTTTCCCTGATGAAAAGTATTACGCCCGGTCGATGTCAGCAGACTTTACAGGAGACGGGGGGGTGTGACTTCGGCTTCGCGTTTGGCGACAAGGCGCGTTTCCGTGTGTCCGTCTTTAAACAGAAAGGCTGTACGGGCCTGGTGTTACGTCAGATTCCAAATAAATTACTCTCCATGGATGATTTAAACACTCCTCCTGTTATGCACGAATTGATTATGCGACCTCGTGGACTGATTCTTGTAACCGGACCTACCGGTTCCGGAAAATCGACAACCCTGGCTGCTTGTATCGACTATTTAAATATTAATGTGGACCATCATATTATTACGATTGAAGATCCTATTGAATTTTATCATTACCATAAAAAATCTACGGTGAATCAACGTGAAATTGGGGTGGACGTTATGTCCTTTGCCGATGCGATTCGGGCCGCCTTGCGTCAAGACCCTGACGTTATCCTTGTCGGTGAAATGCGTGACTTGGAAACTATTGAAGCGGCTATTACGGCTGCTGAAACCGGACACGTTGTTTTCGGTACTTTACACACCACTGGTGCACAGGGAACAGTCAACCGTATTATCGACGTTTTCCCCACGACGCAGCAGGACCAGATTCGAACGCAGTTGTCCACTTCCATTCTGGGGATTCTCTCGCAGCAGTTAATTCCACGTATTCAGGGGGGACGGGTGGCCGCCTATGAAATGTTGGTGGTTACGCCCGCTATTGCAAACCTCATTCGTGAAAACAAAACGTTCCGTATTAATTCCTCCATTCAGACCGGACATAAATTAGGAATGCAGCTCTTGGACGACCATCTCTTTAAATTATGGAGAGAAAAAATCATTCTCAAGGAAGACGCTTTAGTTAAGGCAAATATGCCCGAACAGTTGGATGATAAAATGCGTCGTTGGGAGGCGGGTGTTAATCCAAATGCAGACGAAGACGACATTGAAAATTGATTATTAACGGGTATTGGCCCGGTTTTTGCATATTCTATCTCTTGAACCCGTCTTGGATTTAAGCGATTTGTGGGATATGAAGGGGTATTCCTTATGATGGCTTTTTGATAAAGTGTATTATTATTGTACAGTTCACTCAAAAAGATGGTTAATTTTTAAACATTTAAAAACTCCTTGACGGGGATTTATTTAGGTTATTTATGGCTACAAGAAGAATAGGTCAGGTTTTTGTTGACCTCGGTTATATAGATGAAGAACAATTGGAACTGCTCCTGGAGGAACAGCAGCAGCGGCATCATGAATTATTGGGGCAGGTCGGTATTGCCTTGGGGATGCTGACAGAGGAACAGGTGACTCAAGCTGTGGCCGAACAGTTTGCTCTTCCTGTTATCGCGGTTTCCGATTTAACGATTCCGCCTGAGGTCCTTTCCCATTTAACGGCCCCTATGGCTCAATTGTATCGTGTTATTCCCTTTAGTTTTCGCGAGAACTGTTTGTTCATTGCTACGAGTGAACCGCAAAATATCGCCGTTATGGACGAATTGCGAAACTTCCTCGGATATCAGGTAAAGGCGGTTGTTTCCTCTCCAAAGGAAATTGAGACGGCTCTATCCCGATATTATGCTACTGACGAAGGGGAAAGTGTTGAATCAATTATCGGAGAACTCTCCGAGGATGAGGAACTGATTCAGAAGGCTTTAGCCGCCGAAAAAGGTGAATTGGATTTGGCGAGTACCGAGGCTTTGAGTGAAAGTGCTCCTGTACGGAAACTGTTGAATATGGTTTTTCTCCTTGGTATTAAGGATCATGCCAGTGACTTGCACTTCGAACCGTTTGAAGACGAGTTTAAAATCCGTATTAAAGCTGATGGTACTTTATACGAAATGGTTCCGCCGCCTCGACACCTGGCCTCCGCCATTACGACTCGTATTAAGGTTTTGGCAAACTTGGATATCGCCGAAAAGAGGCTCCCTCAAGATGGTCGTATCCGACTGACCGTGGGCGGGCATCCGGTCGATTTCCGTGTCAGTGTACTACCGACCATGTTCGGCGAAAGTGTTGTCTGCCGTATTTTGGACAAGTCCGTTATTTCTCTCGACTTGAACAACGTCGGTATGGCCGAGGAACTATTGGTTCAGTTCCGTAAAATTATTGAAAAACCAAATGGAATTGTTTTGGTTACCGGTCCGACCGGCTCCGGAAAAACCACGACTTTATATGCAGCTCTTTCGGAATTGAATGTTATTTCCGAAAAGTTGATGACGACCGAAGATCCGGTGGAATATGATATCGACGGTATTATTCAGATGCCGATCGACGCCGATATCGGAAATACCTTTGCGCAGTGTCTCCGCTCGATTTTACGACAGGATCCCGATAAAATCCTGGTCGGTGAAATTCGTGACCGGGAAACGGCTGAAATTGCCGTTCAGGCGTCCTTGACAGGACACCTGGTTTTTAGTACATTACACACAAACGATGCTCCGAGCACTATTACGCGTCTTCGTGATATGGGAATTCCTGAATTCCTCATTACGGCTACTTTACAAGCTATTTTGGCGCAACGTTTGGTTCGTAAAATATGTACTGAATGTCGTACGACCTATCGACCTACAGAAGAACAACTGTCGGAATTAGGATTGACTCCGAAGGATGTCCAGGGAAAAACCTTTTACCAGGGGGCCGGATGTAGTCATTGTAACAACACCGGTTTCAAGGGACGAACGGCTATTCACGAGTTTATGACGATTAACGAAGAACTTCGGGATCTCATCCTGAAAAATGCGACGATTAGTCAATTGAGGGAGGCTGGCGAAAGAAACGGTATGGTTTCCCTTCGTATTGCGGGGTTGCAGAAAATCTTCGAGGGAACGACTACTGTTGAAGAAGTTGTTCGTGAAACGGTTTTGGAAGCATAAATTACAGAAATATAAATATATAACGGAGAAAAGGGTCGGTCAATGCCAAAATATAAAATTGAAGCTGTAGACAATGCGGGTAAAGGATTTACCGATATTGTTGATGCCGCAACCGAGGAAGAAGTCCATGCTACTTTACGTTCCCAAAGGTATATGGTTACAAAAATCGCGCTCTACAAGGAACGGGCCGCGCAGAAAAAGAAAAAGGCTGCTTCCGGAAAAACTTTTTCTTTTGGAAAAGTTAAACCGAAAGTCCTTCGTGACTTTACGCGAAACCTTTCTATTCTTCAAGATGCAGGGTTGCCTATTTTACGAAGTTTGAATATCTTGATGGTACAGGCGAAACCGGGCGCGTTAAAGAATACCTTGATTGACGTTTGTGCGGAAATTGAAAGTGGGTCCAGTCTCTCCGAGGCTATGGCAAAATGTCCGAAGGCGTTCAATCGTTTATATATTAACATGATTAAAGCAGGAGAGGCGGGGGGGGCGTTGGAAACGATTCTTCAGCGTTTGGCCGAATTCCTCGAACGTTCCGAATCTTTAAAGGCGAAAATCAAGTCCGCCATGACGTATCCTATTTGCGTCGTGTTTTTTGCTCTTGGTATTCTCGCCTTTATTATGGTGTTCATTATCCCTAAATTCCAGGAAATTTTTGCCGACTTCGATACAGAGCTCCCTGCCATGACGAAGTTGTTAATGTTCCTGTCGAATACGACGGTCGAATACTGGTATTTGATTCCGGTGCTACCATTTTCGATCTGGTTGTTTATTAAAACTACGACCAGTTTCGATTATATGCGGTTCGGGTGGCACTTGTTCATGTTAAAACTCCCTATTTTCGGACCTTTGTTCGAAAAAACGGTTGTTGCGCGTACGACTCGAACGCTGGGAACGCTCGTTCAGAGCGGTGTCCCTATTTTGGAGGCTCTCCACATTACAAAGGAAACTTCCAATAATGGGGTTTTCGAAAAAATGTATAGTCAGATTCTGGAGTCGATTCGTGACGGTGATACGATTGCTAACCCTATGAAATTGTATGCGACTCCTTCGTTCCATCCGGCGTGCCTCTTTTACTTTTTCGTCTTCCTGGCTGGACCTATCGGATGCCTGATTTATCTGATGAAGATAAAACAGAAAATCATGGGGGATATGGTGGTCAATATGGTGGACGTTGGTGAAGAAACCGGCGAGTTGGACCGAATGCTTTATAAAGTGGCCGATGTTTTCGACCAGGAAGTGGAAGTTTATACGGAACAGTTAATGAGTATGATCGAACCTTTACTGATTATGTTCCTTGGGGTTATCGTTGGTGGAATTGTTACCGCGCTCTTCCTCCCGATGATTAAGTTGATCGAAAGCCTCAGTAAATAGGGATGCAGTCAAAATATGCTGTAGGTCGTTATAGTGTTGTAGGTTGTTATAGTGTTGTAGGTCGTTATGGAACGGTAGGTCGTTATAAATTCGGTATTTCCCGGGAGCGTGGACGTCTCGTCCGCATCCTCCAAAACAGGCGTCTCGCCTGTTTTGAAAAAAGAGTTTTATAACGGTCTTGATTATAGCATAAAAGTAGATACAAGATAGCATAAAAGTAGTAATACAAGATATAGCATATAGGATAGCAGACAAGATAGCAGACAAGGAAATGGGAACATGAAAACAAAAAGACTTGGTTTTACCCTGATTGAGTTACTCGTGGTTATTTTGATCATTGGATTGCTCGCCGGTATTTCCGGAGGTGCCTTTATGGCGGCTCGACGTATGTTTGCCGGTCTGACGGCAAAACAGGAAATGGATAATATTATTCGAGCTCTGGAAGAGTATAAAGCTACCTATGGTGAATATCCGCCCGATGAATTCGCAACCGATCAGGAAATCAAACGGCATATCCTAAAACGATGGCCGAATCTGCTCAAGACTGCGAACAAAACGAATAGTGTTTTATCGAAGTCCATTGAATACGTGAAAAATAATATTCCGGAGCAGGGGCAATTGCTCTTTTGGCTTTGTGGTCCACCCACCTATGATCAAACGCCCGGAAATATGGGGAGACGCGGATTTAGTACCAATATAGAAAATCCTTTTGGATTGTTCTGTAATAATAACGGAGAGTTTACCACTGACTTGCTGGATGAATTGGCTTTGGACAATAACGGGAACGAAACAATGTCCTTTGCCCCCATGAATTTGGAACTTTCCTATGATTTAACGAAAAATAATCGACATTCCGGGAATTGTGATGGCTATAATCTGATCTATAAAGATAGGATTCTGGTCTATTTCCGTGCCGGGCGCGAACCTTTTAAAGTCCAGGGAAACAACGTTCTGAATTACGGAGCCTATGCTGATCCACGTGACGTTACGCGGATTAAGTCCCATGACTTTACGGAAGCTTCGGACGCCGCGGTTACCGAATTGGGAATTGCGGTCCCCTACGCAAAAGCGACTGCTGGAAGTTGGTATGGGCAGGACAGTTACCAACTGCTCGGGCCGGGAGAAGACGGTTGTTATGGAACGAACGCCTCGGGAAACAGATTCAAGTTGGCTTGTATTCCAGAAACGGGTGAAAATATGACGATGGAAGATGCCGACAATGTGACCAATTTCGCATCTGGAGCGACATTATCAACGGAACAGCAATAGAACGTCATTAATAAACGTCATTAATAGAACGTCATTGTACTTGTACCTTGTGGTGCGGTGCACTTGGATTGTGATACCTCCCTCTGCCGAAGTAATGTGGAATCCACTGTTGTGGGTAGAATCCTACATCCTGACTCTATCGAGGGGGTTGCCGGGCGTTTCCAATTCAGGTTTCGCCTGTATCCTCGGCTTGATGGCCATGGTTAGACAAATACAGTAAACAGTGATATTTAACATAAAATTTATTAACGAACCGGGATCATTCCTATGAACGGTGTAATTATGAAACAGCGAACGATAAAAATACGAAAAGCATTTACTTTAATAGAACTCCTGATGGTAATAACCATTATTGCAATGTTGGGGGCCATGTCTATTACGGTATCGCGTTCTTCGCTGGAATCGGCACGTCGATCGAAAACGGAAATTACCATCCGAAAGCTGGATACGGTCATTACGGCCATGTATGAAAAATATCAATATCGCAAGGTGGATGTAAAGCCCTATCAAACGATGATAAAAAACTATGCGACCAACTATTATAAAAATCAGAATAATCCCTGGGGGTTTCCGACTGGTTATTTGTATCCTTCCGGGGCGAACCATCAGGCGAAAATGCCCTATCCAAATGTAATGTCTTTACAGGCCTGGGTCCGCTTAATGATTCTTCGCGATACCATTCGTATGGACATGCCTTGTTGTTTGGCCGAGGTTTATGGCCCTGTTTGGCCAAATGACAATAATAGTGGAATGGTGCCGGATAATAATCGAACAAGAACTCCTCTTTCATCGGTTTATTTTCGTGCCATGGTGGCCGGAGGGTATTTGGATAATAATGGTAATCCTGTCAAGGTTCCCGATGAACGTGGGGTTCTCAATGCCGAATTATTATATTTAATTGTATCGAACGGGGATCCTAACGCGCGTTCCATGTTTTCCGAAAAGGAGATTGCCGATACCAATGGAAATGGATTAATGGAGTTTATCGACGGTTGGGGAAGACCTATTTACTGGGAGCGTTGGGCTCCTGCACTCCCTGATACGGATCGACAGACTTCTCTTTATGAAAATTACGAAACGCTTTATCCCGACTCGTTGAATCCTTTGGGGGAAATCGTTGAATGTCGGCCGGAGCCTGTTTCGGAGACTCTTGCGGATGGTTCAATCATAGATCATTATTTGAGTAATTGGATGTTGGTCCCCTTGATTTATTCCACCGGTCCCGATGGTCAGCATGGTGTCGATCCCGGAGCCTATAGTGAATATAATATGACCAATAACAATGATCGATTCAATGTTTTAAAGTCGACTTTGTATCCTTTCATTCAGGTAAAAGACGGTAATGGTAATTGGGTTATGAATAATTTGGCAGGTTCGGTTGTCAATGCGGCACAGGCCACAGACAATGTACATAATCATACATTGGTTCGATAACGTTATTGTAAAAACGTTATTGTAAAAACGTTGTTGGAAATAGCAATAATTGTACCCGTAGTTGTTTTGAGGAGAGAACTTGACAAGGACTTTTTTATAAAAAACCTGTCAAGATTGCCCGTCAAGATTAATGTCAAAAAACGAAACAAGAGAGAAACGCAAAAGCGAAACGATAAATTGGACGGAGAATAAAATGAGATGGACTGGTAAACGAAGTGCGTTTACGTTAATTGAATTATTGATTGTTATTCTGATTATAGGTATTTTGGGCGGAATAACGACAACAATTATGATCGGAGCGCGTAACAGAACAAAAACTGCTATTGTGAATATACAGATGACGGAACTTTCAATGGCGCTGGATTCCTATAAAGCCAAATATGGCGAGTATCCGCCCGATTTAAGTGATAATGCCGCCGTTATCCGTCATTGCCGTAAACGTTGGCCCCGTTACGGTATCAATGATATCAACCGGTTTATTAATCATATAAAATGGGGATCGCAGTTGTCTGCCTCTATGGATGAATGTAAGGGCGAGACCAATTTCTCGTTTAATTTTGACGATTCAAAAAACTATTGGGATTTCAGTAGTAATAATCCGGCCTATATTTCTGCGGTTGTCTTCTGGCTGGGGGGGCTTCCCGATAAAAACGGTATTCCCAAGGGGTTTTTTAATAATCCAAAAGCGCCACTCGGTTTCGAGGCAAACGTGACCAATCCTGATAGTGTTTATCAAGGAAGAGATATTAGTGGTGCACAATGGGAAGATTCCTTTTATACCTTTACCGATAAAAATATGTTGACCCAAAATTATTTACCGGCTTTTGTGATTAACAGTTTACCGGTAATTTATTTTAAAGCGACCAATACCACCGGAACGAACACCAAGGGAGCGTATTCCAATCCGAACGATACGACCCTGGTTAAGAGTTACGATTTTACAGGGACGGCACAGTCCGACTTGGGGGTTGCCATTCCCTATGCGAAGAACGCCATTACTTGGTATGAAGAAGAACGTTTCCAATTGGTCTATCCCGGTATTGACGGCTCGTTTGGTGTTCCAAATGCCGTAAATCGCTTTTCGACTATCTGTATTCCGCCAACAACGGAAAATATGACGCCGGAAGATATGGATAATGTTGCAAATTTTGTTCCGAACGGCGGAACTTTGGAAAATCTCCAGGAATAAAAGAACCAGACAGGTACGACAATGAAGAAACAAATCAGGAATAGCAGAAACGGTGTCACGATGATAGAATTGTTGGTTGTGGCCACAATTGTATTATCGTTAATGGTTATCAGTGTGCCAATGATTAAGCCCATGATTCAATCACAGTCAACATCCAATGCGGCATCGGTTGTCAGCACCTATTTGAATCGTGCGCGAACGCGTGCCATGCGAACGGGACGCCCTTGTGGGGTCGTCTTCGAAGCCTGGCCAGGCGCCAATGTCAGTCTGGTTATGCGTCAGGTGGAAATGCCTCCTCTCTATTCCGGTTTGACTGATTATGCTCAAGTAACCAGTATTAATCCGGTCTCTGTGGATACCAGTGTTATCAATAATGCCGGAAATACCTTTACAATGACAGGCGCGGATACTGCTGATATTACGTTTTCGGAAGTTATTCCCTATTATATCGAAAATACAAAAATTCGGTTCGATGAAATTGGTCCCTACTATAACCTGGAGTTAGGGGGAAAGAATTTGTGGGGGGGAACTATCTACGGACAGTCCGGTACTCTTCTTCCCAATAAATCGTTTGCTTCCTTCGAATTCTATCTGCCCGAAAAACCAACCATGACGGCTCCCATCGGATTACCACAGGGAACGGTTATCGATATGGAAATGTCCGGACTGGATAGCAAATATGGAATGTTTTGTAATGTCGATACAAATACTTCTCCCTATACCTATTCCACAAAACCTAAACCGACCATTATGTTCGGTGCTTCCGGTGAAGTTATTTCCGCGAGTGGAGAGGTGGTGGGCGATACCATTTATATTTTAATAGGACGCTGGGAGAAAATTCCCGACTTGATTCTTCCGGATGAAGTACCAAACTATGCCGACGCCAATAATTTCTGGGTTACAATTAACCCTGTATCTGGTGTGGTCTCCACAACAGAGATTAATCCGGCAATCGATAATAGCAAGGATGCCGACAACTCCTTGAACGATGAAGAGAAAATGATGATTAAACTGCGCCAGTCTCGTGAATTCGCTCGTATGTCAAAACGTAATCTGGGTGGTCACTAACAGATCGATAAAAGGAATGTAATATGAACTTAAATATAATTACTCAAATAGATATCATCCGTAATATAAGATCACGAAATCTTCGTGGTCGATACGGACTTTCCTTAATCGAAATTATGATGTCCATTCTGGTTCTTTCCATTGGACTGCTGGGGGTGTTGGCAGCGATTCCGTTCGGAGGGTTTCAGATGGAGCAAATGCGTAACGCCGATTATACCGCGTCCGTTGCAAGAAATGCCTTTGCCATTATCGAAGCAAACGATTGGCATGTCCCTTCTTGCCGATCATGGTATCGTCCCGACTTGGAACGGTATAATAACAATAATGCCATTTTATTCAATAATACATCAAACTATTGTATGGATTTTACGTTTCCCGTCCTGATCGATCCCATTGGTGAACAGCTTGACAATGCTGATGGATTGGATAATGATAATACGAGTAACTATCCCTATCCCGTTAAAAATGCATGGAATAACATTTTTTATTATTACCAAATTTATCCGCGTAAAACAAATTTCGATTTAAACGAAGGGGCTTATTACAATAATACAGGCACAAATAATTATCTGAATTACTTTCTGTCGCGTTTTGGTATCGATTATTATTTTCGAACCCATGACGATATCGTTTACAATACTCCGGAACACGAAGGAAAAACCATTTTCCGTCCCGTTTTAACAGATGATGAATTGGTTTCCATGGATCATTATTCTGATACCAATCGTTATGATAATGTCTTAACGGAGAATTTAAGACTCTTTACTGGGGAATTTAGTTGGATGGCAATGGTTCGACCACGTTTGACTGATATTTCCTTCAGATACTGTCCCGTTTATCCCACTAACAGTGTCCAGGAGACCGATGTTGACGTCATTGTTTTTAAAGGAAGAACCACCTCGAAGCCATTATTGTTCACCGCATATAAAATGGATAATATGGTTGGCGGCGGATCCTTTTTTTTGACGCTCACCAATTCGGAAAACGACAGTCTGGATGATTTATACGAGTATTTGAAAACAACATCTCATATTTTGATTACAGGAAACAATCCACTTGATTTTACTGTTGAAAATAATACAAATTATTATTATCGGCGTTTTGCGCGATGGTATCAAGTCGCCAATTATTCAAGAGCCTATACAGACAATACTTTTGGATATGGTATTCAAGTAACGTTGATTGGTCCCGATTGTCCTAATGTTGCTAATTGGGGGACGGTTGCCAATGGATCTGTTCCCGTTAAGGCGCTCGTCTTTCCTCAAGTAACCGGGGTCTATTCACGTACAATGTCGATAAAGAAAAAATAAAGGAGTTCACTCATGATACGTAAAAAAAGAATAACGAAGAAAAAAGGAGTTGTACTTCTCCTCATTCTTGGCCTGATGGCTATGTTTGCCATGCTGGTCCTCACGTTCATGATTGTTACGGCAAACATGGCGGAGACAGCCCGTTTGGCTGCTGATATCGATGTTGTTCAAGAGGTTCCGCCAGAAGCGGACCTCGATACTGCGCTGCGAATCTTAATGATTGGAACGAACAATAAAATGTCACCCATCGGTCCTTTCAGTATTCTGGAAAACCTCTATGGTGATTATTGTAATAACTATAATTCCAATGATCCTCTAACGATGGAAGCGGTGATTCGTCGAAGTGCCGGTCTCAGTGGCAGTGATGATTCCGAAAAATATCTTGATGTTGTTGTGACGATGGATGCAACCGATACCAATAGTAATTATCAGACCTTTATGACTCGTCTCCAGGAGATTGGGAGTGTTTTGACCTTTGGCGATTTGGTAAATAGTGATAGTACGAATACTTCCTTAAACTGGAATCGTATCGTCTCTGGTTCGTCTGCGATTATTTTGGAAAAAGAAATACCGAACGTGGAAAATGGACTCCAAAATTGGCGAATCCATCTCAAAATTCAAAACACGGAAAAGCTGTTGCAGTTTTTTAAGGAAAACGGTAATGTTTTTTTAAACGAATTTTCATATACAAATAATATTCCGGATATTACAACGGGAGCCCCTTTTTATATTCGTTTTAATCTTCCTGCGTTTTCGGGGACGGGAGCCGGTTATTTTGTTCCGGATGAAGGGGAATCCTCCCGCGATTTCCAGGAAATGGTCAATAATTCCGGAAATACAGATGTCGAATATTATCGTATGCCTTTTTTCGCATATGGTAATGCCTCCGCTCCCGATGTGCATTCCGGATCGAATGCAAATGTTACCCAGGCTTTATCACAGATTCCGGGGACGACGAACAATACCGCTCAAACTTTTTGGAATTATATTGCCGATATCGGTTTTCGTGATCGAAGTAGTAATCCTGATGCGCCCTATGAAAAAATTCGTTTGAATCCTTCGTATACTGCTGCGGATGAACGTTCCCTCTTTTTGGCCTGGTATCCGCGTGATCCCATGAACCCTAATTTGAATGACTATGCCAATTGGAATTCGCTGGATGGAAATTTAGGTGTCGGTAATTGGAAGTGGTATGGGGTTATTCCCTCTTTTATGCGTCCTTGGAAATTGAATGAAAATTATCTGGCCTTCCTGTATAATTCCAACCCAACAGATCCAAATAATCCGTATGTTACATTATTTGATGATTCCACAGCCAATTCGAGTATTGATGCCATGACGATTGTGCGTAAACTGACGCCTCGTCCTCTTCCGTTTGATCATTTGAAATTCTCGGGAAGTAATGTCCATTTGGACCCGGAACAGATGGTGGTATCAGAAGATAATTCCGGAAATACTTTAACTGTTAATGATAAATTAACAAATAGCAGTTATAGTGCGTCTAACGCCCGACTTGCAATGAACGAGACGGTTCAGGCGTCGTTGGAGTATCTCCGTGGTGAAGGCAATACGGGCTGGGACGTTGATAACGATAACGATGGTTTTAAGGAAGGAATCTGGATTCCGTCCGGACTCCCGATTCGTATAGATAAAAATGGGACGCCGTACGCAACCATGTTTTCCTATACCGTTATTGACATGGATGGTAAAATAAATATTAATACTGCCGGAAACTGGGATCAACTTCCCTATATTTCTGATGGCGATAACGATGTTTATAACCAACTCGATGAATTGTACAAACTGTCATTGTCAACTACAAATTATGGTGGCAGTAATGTTAAACGTAATTTTTATTTTGAAATATTGTCGGATCCTACCGACAGTACCGCACCCTCGGGGTCAAACAAGGTATTTCCCTGGAAAAATGATCTCGGTAATTTGATGACTGATGATGTTTACGTTGATCGAAGTACCGGTTTCGGTCCGGCTAGTGTCTATTTACATGATTGTCTGACTGGAATTGTCAATTCGGCTAGTGTTCCGAATCTTTTCGATTTAAATAATATTTCCAAGATTGCCGCCAATCTTTTGTGGCGTCGTTATGCCTCCATGGACAAACGTTTGGATGTTTTCGATGCAAACGATCTGATCTGGAGTTTGTATATAATGACTGATCAAAGTTTGACTGCTCAAAATAAACAGCCGTTCAATATGCCAGGTCCCAATACAAACGAGTATAGTGGTGAAACGGGAAACATCCTTGATTTTTATCAGTTCATGGAAAATATACAGGTCACTAATACCAATTCCAATAATTCGACCCAGAAGGATTATATTTTCCCATGGCGTGGTAAAACACGTATCCCCTTCGATAACGAAGCCAAGACGGCAACTGCGTTCATTAATCCCTATTTCAATTATAATGATTCCGGTTTGCGATCCTATGATCCATTGGGAAATGATATTTGGACCTATCCTCCGATTATTGGAATGCGTTCTACGGGAGAATATGCCAACCCCTATTGGACTGCATCCAATAAACTGTCTCTGAACGATTCTTCGTATTCTTTTGCCATGTTGGAAAAAATTCTTCGTATTGGAGATTCCGATAATGTAACACTTCCTGATCGGTTATTGCATGACTTGACCGATGTGGATTCTTTTAGAGAGAAAACGAATTCAACAACATTCAATAAAGATACACTCTATAATACCTTGGGGGCCAGGAATTTATTGAATCAATTCCGGCTGACCTTGACGACATCCAGTAGTGATATTCCGGTTCCGACCTTGAATTTTCCTGATATTTTGGATGTTCGAAACGAAGATTACGTACAGGATTCCTCCAATCCGGGCGTAACCAAGGAAGATGCTCTTAATAAAGGTGGTTCCTATGGTATTGTTTCCCTGATCCGAAGTTGTGTCCTTGCCGAATTCAACAGAAAAGGGTTGTTCTTAAAAGACGATTCCAATAAATGTATTGAAAATAAAGTTGATAAAATTACGCTTTACCTTGTTTCGCTTCTACCGGAAGAAATACAGGCGGGTCGTAAAATTGACCTGAATAAACTGACTAAAAGTAGTTATTGGTATGATGTTTATGCGACGAATGATACTAATATCCCTAGTGGTTTTACCAATGACAAAACGAATGCAAATTATTTAAAACAGCATAATTACGGTCTGGTTAAAAAAATGGAGTTTGCGCGAGGTCTTTATATTCTAATGATGGCTTTAACCTATCAGAATAGAAATGCCGGTCTGCAAACAAAGCCCAATGATATAGATCCTAATAAACCTCTTTATAATGATTATATTGAAAACAGTTGGTCCAGTATTGATGAATTCATGGAATCCATTGGTATGGATAAATCCAAGGACGAAGAGAAAAAAGAACTTCGGGACGAGTTGACGGCCAATCGAATTGCTCAATGGTGTGTGAATGTTATTGATTTTTCCGATTCGGATGCGACCATGACTCCCTTCTATTATGATTCCAATCCGTTTGACGGCTGGTGGATTAAGACAAAGGCTCTGTCCGATGGGTGGACTGCCATTTCTGATAACGATTGGATGACTCCTTTATTCGGTTCCACAACAAAGAGTCCTAAAGATCAGATGAACGATTTCTTCATGGATTTCTTTAATACTCCGGACAAGGTCCGAACGAATCCATCGGAGGTTATGTATGGAACAACGGTGGCTGAGGAAGAAACTTGTGGAAAAGCGGTGGCTTTATGGCTCCAGGCAAGTAATGAAGAATCAACGGATACTTCTGATCCTCCGGTTACCTCGCTCAAAAATCTTCAATTCCGTTGTGTTTGGGGACTGGAGCGTCCTGATCTCCTATTGACCGAAACTTTGAATTTGCACGATCTGAAAATTGCGGATACGAAATTGGATCTTTCAACGTTAAGGAAGGTTGGAGAAGAGCCTGTTTCCGGTGGGTCAAAAGATGCCGATTTCGATCAAGTCGGACGTCCTCAAGGTTCCAGTTATCTGGAACTCTATTGTACGGCTAATCCGAATATTCCGCAATCAACCGATCTCTATACTTCGGCACTCGTTCAGGATATTGGTTCCCATAACCTGACCACAGGTGGAAATACTATTACGAGATGGCAACTCAATCTCTCCAAGAAGACACCAAAGGTTTCTGTAACGAATAATTCGAATACAATGGATATCGAATTTCCTGTCTGGCGTGTTGTTGTCGGGGAAAGTGCTACGATCGGAAAAGATTATTCCGACGACGATAATAAAGATGCCGATGGAAATAAAATTACCAAAAACGATAAAAAATATAACGATATATTCTACCGTTTACAAAAGGAAAGGGAAGCACAACTCTTTTCCTTCCAGACAAAACAGTTTAACGTATTTCCCGATTGCTGGGAAGATTATGCGGAGATCCCTGTTTCCGGTATTCTTGGACCTGCCTATAATGTTTCCAAAAATGAAAAGAAAAAGGACAGTGGAGGTACGGAAGTACCCTATAAAGATAAAAGAGATATTAAACCGGATCGTATTGTCTGGTTCACCGACTTTAGTTCGATAGCCACAGGAGATCGACAAAAATATCCGGACGCGTCACGTATTTTTTCCTATGTCAAGGAAACCTGGTCGATTGGAGGAAGTGAGGTGGGGTCCGCATTGGAACTTCTGATTGGTCCGAATCAGCATATGATTGTTGGTCCACAAAGAGAACGTTCGATCGGATCCAAACCCTTTGAATATACGGCCAATACTGGAGGTAACGGTGAAAGTGGGAAATTCGGTCAAGCGACTGTGAATACAATCAGTATGCGTAATTACAAACCGTCCTCATCTGGATCGGACGAACAGGTTACAATGACTGATGGTGTTCCGGAATTGGTTGGTAATTACAAATATACGGTTGCCGGGGCTTTTTGTGGTTCTTTAAGTGCCACGGATTTATCCAGGCAGGGGTTCAATATATCGGAGCCTTTGTGGACAAATGATACTGATCCCTATGGTGCCTTTGATTTCAATAATGGTGAAAGTGTTGATAACCATCCCTATGATTCCCCCTTTTCCGATATAGCCAACAAGGATAACGTCACGTTAAGAAAGGATGCTCTCTTTGGACTGGGAACAGTACCCTTTTATAAATCGGCATTTCTACAGAGAGTTGCTGACCCTAATCGACCCTATCATCCTTTATCCAATCCCTATATTACCGTGGACTGGAATACGATGGACCTGACTATTTTCAATGGTGAATCTGTTAGTATTCCTCAATGGGGAAATATTACTGGTGATTCCACAACAACGACAAAAGATAACATGGAGATTATATGTGATGATAATCAAAAGAAGTTTATTGTCACCGATCTGAATGATATTCCAGCTGCGTCAAAAGATAATAACCTTTTGGAAATAGAACTTCCCTGTAAAACAAGTTTTGAGAAAGCTGATTATCAGCGTATTTCATCTCGTCAATGGGGACGTAACCAACAGAAGGCGTTTCAGCCGGAACATTCCGCTCCATCGCCCAATCCTTGGGGACGGGCTTTTAGTCGAAATAAATTGTATAAAGACACTACCAATGTATATGGATTAGAGAAGAGAGAAATTGCTAAAGGTACAGACGGTAAAGAGTTAGACCCTGCACAATCTGCACAGTTGGATCAATTACAGGCGAATGTGTTTCCGATCTATCCTAAAAATACCTTGGGGTTCTATAATGATCTGGATCATTTGCACGCACTTGCCCATGCTGATGCCGCTAGTGACGTCTATGGCCGTAGCAGTGTCTATTGGAAGAGTCCGGCCAAGTCATTAGAGCATTTAGTCTGGAATGACGCTCCGTTCAGTAATATAGTAGAACTGACAATGGTACCGGCAAGTTCGTCCGGTCGTTTTGGTCTGGAATTTGTGCGTAAAGGATGGAACGATAATAAAATATATAATTTAGGAAAACTCTTCCATAACGCGCAGAATGGAACATCGTTGGGAGCACCTCGTCGAGACGGCTTCTTTGGTGCGGACTGTACCGGAGGCAATGAAGCTGATGGTAAAACACAGAACAAATATCGGATAGGTCCCTATTTTAACTTCTATCATGCATCTGATGTGCCAGGTAAATCGTTGAATTTGGCCACGATACTTGATTTCGTTCACACCTATTCACCCTATGCTTCTGCCTATGATTATGCCGGAAATGAATATTATGACGGTTTATTGACCGGGCCTGTTTATCATACTAAATTAAGTGAACCAGGAAAGGTCAACATCAATACACTGACGGAGAATGTATGGGCGGGTATTGTTGGTTTAACGGCAAAAGGGTATAAAACACGATTGCCCTATTTCCAATATACCACAGATACGGACAAGGATACCTCCGATTTACAGCAGAGTCGAAATGCTGGTGTCTTGAGTGCTTTTCCGTTCCAGGCCCCACAGACGACTCAATTGAATCTTTTGGGTCGAACTGGTGTATATGCTGGTGATGGTTCGCTTTTGAGACGATGGTCCAAGGATAATACAGGGGGAACTGATCCTACAGATGACGATACCGAGGATACTTCCACTGGAAATGCTTTGGTGAAGTCGTTATTCGGTGGTTTGGAAGATCCTTCTGATCCGGCATCTACGGATCGGAATCTCCGTGGAAATCTGTGGGAGGCAAGTCGCCAGACGCAGCGTATTGCCGGATTGACTACGACACGTTCGAATGTTTTTGCCGTTTGGATAACCGTTGGTTATTTTGAAGTTGAGCGTTGTAATCCCGGTGTTAATATGCCACTTTACGATCCGGCTGGTAATAAATTAATGGTGGATTCAGTGACAAATTTACCCTATTTTGTTACCAATGCGAATCATTCGTTTTACCATTACTATAAAGCAATTTATCCGGATGGTTATACCTATGGTAAAGAATTGGGGGTGGAATCGGGTGAAGTTAAACGTCATCGGGGCTTTTATTTGATTGACCGATCTATTCCGGTCGATTTCCGACGTGGAGAGTCTTGGAATTGGCGTGATGCCGTTTTGACCAAACGAAAACTCGATTAGTTCGTGTAATGCTTCTCATTATAGATTCAGGGATAGATTTCATTCTATCCCATCAAGTTAATGTAACCATTCACGAACAATTTTGGAACCACGGATAACCACAGATAGTCTGCCATAAAATACAATATTGTACAATAAAAAACGAAACATTTTTATCTGTTATAATAAATAATATTATCATAAAAATGTTTGTTTGCCTAAAAACTATCCGTGAAAATCAGTGTTATCTATGATTTCACATTATATCCATGGTTTCACATTATATCTGTGGTTTCACTTTATATCTGTGGTTACGATTACGAATTTTTTTGATCAATTACGGTGTTTTTATTTCCGGGAATTCGGAAATACGAAGTCTGGTACAGCCATAGGGGATTAAATCCAGCCATTCATCAGGTTCGGTACTGACGACGGGACTTGTCGGAGTCGTACCTGCCGAATTGGAATCCAATTTCCAGGAAGGGATTCGACGTCCTTTCATTTTGACAACGATAGGGGCTTTTTCGTTGGAGTATGGAAACTCCGAGGGAGTGTTTTGGGTTATTTGAGTGGACTTCTCCCATTGATTATCCAGTAGAAGACCATAGTTCCATTCTGACTCCGGCTTTATTTTCCAATCGACGAAATCAGGTGTCCATTTGTGAATAACTTCAAATTTCTCTTTTATACGCAGAGAGAGAAGAAGTGGACCATAATAGAGTGAAACGGCATTGTTAAAGCGCCGTTCCATTCGTATGGACATTGGAATATTCATTTGAATCGTATCCCCGGTTTTCCAGAGACGCTTGACGGTCGTATAGGTGCCCGGCTCGGTCGGATAGTTCTGATTCCCTACGGTCACGGTCACTCCGTTACTCCAGGCTGGAATACGCAATCGAACCGGAAATTCCACCTGCGATTCCGTTTTAAACTGAATGGTGATTTTTCCATCGAAGGGATAATTGGTAATTTCTTTAATTTCCACCTCTTGGGAAGGTGTACCGACTTTGGATGTTACTTTACAAGGGCCATAGGCGATAATTGCTAATCCATTATCCGGGGTTGCCATCCAGAGGTGCGAGACAAATTTCGGCCAGCCCTGATGCATATTGGAGGTACAACAGCCGTAATGGGGCTCTATTCCATAAATATTAGACGAGTCCGAATTATTACTCCAGTGCCGTTTGGATATATCGACTAAAACCTGATTCGACTGCTGGTCATATTGATGGGCACGATAGTCGGGCGTACAGGCACCGGGATTGGCATTGTAGGCTAGAAGTTCCAATCGATCAGAAAATGACACATTTCCAAATACTTCCACAAGATTTTCCAGCGAAAACATCTCTTCGACTACGGCACATAATTCCGTTCCCTGTGTGGGACTACTGCCGGAGAGTTGTTCGTCTCCTGAAAAGCGTCCGCAGACCTGACCATGATATTTGTCGAGTATTTCAAATTCTGTTACTGCTGTCGTTTTATATTCCTCTCCAGGGGTCATTTCGTAATAGAGGGCCGCGTTCTTTAAGGCCATGGCAATATTGACTACATGTGTTTCATGAATTTTTTGCGGTGTATTGAACGGAACGGGAAGGGTGGTATACGGGAAGTTTGTGAAATAATCATTCCAGTTGAAACAATTCTTCTCGATATTGCGAACAACGTCTAGTATCAATGGATCTTTCGTCCGATTGTAAAGCCAATATCCGGAGAGAACTGTTTCCATGGCACGCATTCCGTGCCAGGTCGCTACCGGCCACTGTGGCTGACTCCGATGAAGATAATGGAAATAATTGGACATTAACGGAATAACTTTTTCATCATTAGTGGCTTCATGGTATTGAGAGAGAACTTTCAGTGCGATGGAATTGGCCCAGGTATTCGTACCCGGTCCAAAATTACCGTCCGGTTTACCACTTTTCAAGATGTAATCGATAAAAACCATTGCTTTATTTTTAAGCCGTTGATCGTCCAGTAACCAGGCGAGTGGGACAAGACCATCCAGATAATAGGGGCCACGTTCCCAACCTTCGCCTTTATCATTGCCACGCCATTTCGATATTTTAAGGTCGGGCCAGAATTCATCCAAATAACCGGTCAGACCATTGGCCTGAATTTCCAACTGTGTTCGTAACCAGCCTTCCGGTCTAACGGACCCCAAGGGGAGGGCAATAAAATGTTTCTCGGCTAGGGGCTCCTGATTGCTGTTAATGTTTCGGTTTTTATCTTGATTGATTTCTTTTCCTTGCCCTATCGACAAAACGACTAAAAAAAAACTGAAGAATAAAAAAAGGAGAATGGTGTTTTTTTTCATAGGTTCACTTTCATTTAAAATATATATTTATATACGTTTGAAGGATACTTTTATTTCTCGTTCCTGTTATGGGAAACAGGTGGAATGTTACAATAAAACATTATAATAAAACATTACAGTTTAATAGTGTTATATTATACTGCAGAATGTTTCAAAACTATCCTTCCCGGGAATGTAGACTATCCGCCTGTACCCTTCAAAACAGGTATCTTGCCTGGTAACTCTTCACGAACAATTTTGGAACCACGGATATCACGGATAAACACAGGTAGTCTGTCGTAAAATACAATATTTTATAATAACAAACGAAACATTTTTATCTATTATAATAAATAATTTTATCATAAAGAAGTTTGTTTGCCAAATACTATCCGTGAAAATCAGTGTTATCCATGGTTTCACTTTATATCCATGAACGGCTACCTTGCCTGTTTTGAAAAAAAGGAAATTTAAACGGTCTGGAGTATATATCTTGAAACCACAATTATCACTAAATCACTAAACAACACAGTTAGCTGTACATACCCCGGTTTTTGGCTGACTTTACGTTTCGATAACTTCCCGGGATAATGATTCTACTCTTTAGGCCAAAACCATAAACCACTTAACAGGTGCAAGCCATGGATATAACAATTCCATGCCGTTAAAAATCGGGGAATTTACAGCAGATAGTGTACCAAAAAATAAAACACCTTGCAATAACAAACCTGAAAATAATCGTATCTATAGTCCGTAGTTTTGTTTTGAATTTTAATAAAAACGTCGTTTTATTAAAGTTCACAAAGGTGGAATACCTGTTATGTAGGAGGTGAACGAGATCTCCACCTTCCAGGCCAGTTTTCTTTAAGTATAAATTAGTACAATTTACGAACTCTACTCAAGGTCGTTATAAAAGTCTATTTTTCAAAACAGGCGAGACGCCTGTTTTGCGGAGATACGGACGAGACGTTCATGTTCCAGTCCAGTCTGTTTTGTGAAAAAGATGGTTAAACTTTACGTTTTTTGGAATATGGGCAAAACAGGCGAGACGCCTGTTTTGCGGAGATACGGACGAGACGTTCATGTTCCAGTCCAGTCTGTTTTGTGAAAAAGATGGTTAAACTTTACGTTTTTTGGAATATGGGCAAAACAGGCGAGACGCCTGTTTTGCGGAGATGCGGACGAGACGTCCGCGTTTCAGACCTGTCTGTCATAACAACAGATTTTATCACACCCTTTTGTGAACAGTAGGGAACTTTTATAAAAAGTTATCTTTAAATACTATTTGCGGAAGTTCCGCAACATTACAATTCCGGCCTTTTATTTTTTCGAAGAAAAGTAGACTGTTTCCTCCCAATGTTCATACAATAGGGCCAGGGTATCTTGCGTTTCCTTGATTTCGCCATTAATCTGTTTGATTCGTTCTCCGTTACGCAGTACATTGGGATCCAATAGTTCTTCCTGTAATACTTGCAATTGTGTTTCCAGCATAAAGACTTCCGCCTCAATATCGTCGAGTTTTCGGAACGGGAATTTTCGTTTGCGTTTCTCCTTCGGCGAATCGGATAAATCAATTGGTTTCCCTGTTTTCTGCGGAATGATAACAGTCGGAATTGGTACCTTTTGCCCTTTTTTTCCTTTCTTCTTGTTGGTATTTTCTGCGGATACTCTTAACGCGTCCATCTGTCTCTCTTTATGGCTTTTATTGGAGGGAGGAGGGGACGTTGTTTTAACGTTCATGGAATTTGATTTCGAATTGGATGCGGAATTTACAGTAGAAATTTTCTTCCTGGGAACGATCTCTGGTTCATCCAACGCATTCGGGACAAAAGGATCCCGAATCAGTCCCTTGGAGACCATATATCGGAAGGTGGAATAATTACCTTCCAAAACATAAAATCTTGCATTGGGCTGAATAATCAGAAGATGGTCCGCGACCTGATCAACGAAATAACGGTCGTGACTAATAAAAATTACCGTTCCATCAAACGTATGCAAGGCCTGTTCCAAGGCTTGACGTGCCCACAGGTCGAGATGGTTGGTTGGCTCGTCTAAAATCATAACGTTCGGATCATTTGCGGCCAGCATGGCCAGGGCGGCTCGACATCGTTGCCCCCCACTCAAACTGTTGACCGTCTGTAATTGCTGATCGCCCGTTAAACCGAAGGCCCCCAGAAGGGATCGTCTCTGAAGTTCCTCAAATATTTTGCCCTGGGGCCGAATTGCGTCTACAACCAACTGTTCGTCATTCAAGACGTGAAGATGTTGATCGAAATAACCAACTTTTATCCCTTTTCCTGACTGTACGGTTCCTGCATCTTGGGGAATTTCACCTAGGATACATTTTAAAAAAGTGGTTTTTCCACACCCATTCGGTCCTAATATCGCCCAGCGCTGACCACGTTCGATATTAAGGGTTACATCGTGAAACAAAGTTCGACCGTCGAATCCCTTCGATAGGTTTTCGACACGAAACACAATATCGCCTGTTCGTGTGGTCGGAGGGAATTTCATACCGGGAGTTGTTATCAATCGGGGAAGATCGACCGGATTCTCTTCGAGTCGTTCCAGTTTTTTCCGTCGATCTTCCGCCTGTGCCGCCTTCATACCATAATGATGACGACGTATAAAATCCTTCGCCTTCTCCACCTTCTCCACATATTTTTCATATGTTTTGGTCTGAACGGCCAATCGTTCCTCTTTTAACGTTGTGTACTTCGAGAAATTGCCCGGATAATCTTCGACCGTTCCCATAAAGAGTTCGAAGGTACGGTTCGTGACCCGATCAAGAAAATAACGATCATGACTGACTAAAATAACCGCCGCATTGGTCTCCAGCAGGAAGTTTTCCAGCCATTCAGTAGCCATTAAATCCAAGTGGTTCGACGGTTCGTCCAGAAGCATAATATCCGGCTCTTCCAGAAGAAGTTTTGCAAGACTCAATCGGTTCAGTTCACCACCACTGAGCGTTGCGATATCCTGATTGAGTTCTTCGTCCTTGAATCCGACTCCATGAAGTATTTTTTCAATTCGATAGTCGATATTATAGGCATTGCGGTGTAATAGTTCTTCGTGAATACGGTCGAACCGACGCGCCAGCCGATCATGTTCCGAAGGGTCTGTAACAGTTCCGATTCGGACCGCTATTTCCTCTGACTCCTTCTGTAGCCGGACAAGAGACTCCAGTGCCAATTGGGCCTCCTGCAATATGGTACGGCCCGATGTAATCGTCGGACGCTGTTCAAGATACCCCAACGATATTTCCGAGGATTTTTCAATAGAACCTCGTTCCGTTTCCTCTTTACCGACCAGAATATTTAAGAGGGTCGTTTTACCACAGCCGTTGGGGCCAACCAAACCTATTTTATCACCGGCGCGAACCTGAAATGTTACATCGGAAAGAACCGGTTCCGGACCAAAATACTTTCGTAAATGCGATACGTTTAAAATTACTTCCATTACTTATTTTTTGCACTATAATCGACGTTTAACGTCATATTTCGAATATTACCGCTCCGGGGGTCGAAAACACGGAGCTCAACCTGAAGCGCTTTAAGAGTGTTACTGTAGGGGGGCGGAAAATCGGGTATGTTTTCTGTGGCCAATTGACCTTGTAACGGAATATCCGTCGCCGTTAGTCCGTCATTATTGGAACCACCTTTCCGTTTCAGATACTCGATTTCATATTGTTCCGTCCATGTATCGAAGATACACGGAAGGAATGGTTTACGATTTATGTCCGTTGTGTTACTATTGATATCCCCAGTATGAGTATTCCAATAATTCGTTTCAAAACTATAGACACCTCGAGACAGAAACCCTTTATTACTCGTTGTCGGAACAGCTCCCAAATCAACATATTTATTGGTGACATCATCCCAAACTTTAACATCAAAGGAGAGAACATTGGTTAAAATAACGTCCTGGGTAAATATTGGATAGGTAGTATCCGGAGTTGCCGCAGTTAAATCTCCGGAATTCATATCGACTTGTGACCAACAGTTGGCGTCCACCCAATAATCGATAAAAGGATTTCCCACACCATTTGGCAGTAACGCACAAGCGGTTGATGTACCACTCGTCTGTAGAGTCTGATACCAGCCAGGCCACCAATCGGAATTGGAAGAAGGCGTACCCCTGTTATATTGGCCAAAAGGCTCGCCCGCTCGAAAACTCTGAATGGCATTATTATTATTGAAAATATAGGTCGCACTCTCCTGCTTGGTTGGAAGACGTAGCCAATACCAGCTATCATACAAACCATGGGAATCATCATAATTATTGTTGCCGCGACTAAACTGAAAACCGGCATAGCTTGTTCCCGAAGAAGAATACGAGGGATTCATCGTCTGCCAATAACCATAACGATTAGCTCGATTACTCAAATCGGCCAATGTATTGGCAATAACGTAACCATTACTGTCCAGATGAACTGAAACATCATAAAAACGGAAGAAACCATAGCCCTGCTTTACATCTTTTCTTCGCGTATCCATATTTGTATTGGTATTAAGGGATGCAACTCCAACATCACTATAATCGACTGTATTCAATTTACTTTGCAGCAGTTCATTCGGAAGAATTAAAAGGATACGACGATATAACGTTGTTCCACGAAGGAACCATACTATTTCAGCATATTCCGATTCCATGGTTTCGTCACCGACCCGACCACGAAAATATTTACCGGCAGGAGCTTTTGCGGTGAACATTAAAATATCATCGGAATCACCGACGGTTGTGTCAGTAACATTTGTTCCACGGTCAGAGTCCAGTGCTACGGAATGCTGGCCCGGCGTATAAACTCCAACTTGTGTCCCCCCAATATTGGAATAGGTTATATTATTGGAGTAAAGATTGTTTCGAAGGGATACCCCCTGGCCTTCAATATAACAGAAATAACCTTCGTTATTATTGGAGTTTCGTGGTGGTGTCAAAGGAACTGAAACCGATGTCAGGTCCGATTCTAAACGATCCCGTGCATTGCGAAGACTATTGGACATCTCCATGGTACTTTGGGTCTCGTTCATAACACTGCCTACCCGACTGAAAATATTCGCTACCCCATACATGAGCATGAGCATTAATGTAACGGATAATAATATTTCCAGTAGAGTGTACCCCCGCTGTCTCCTGCACCATTCGTTGACGGTGGGATTACCTGTAATACATATTGTTGAATTCAGCATAAAGTATACTCCAGGGAACCTGTTTTCGATGCGGCTGGTCTCTACTTCGTATTAATGAAAAGCGAAGTGGAGTACATCGAAAACAGCGTCCGATATAAAAGTTGTGTCTGCCCTTCTTATTATTATATCTATTTGACCCTTTTTTGACAAAAAAGTCAACGGGCTGTTTCCAAAAAAAACTCTATTTTAACAAAATTTTAGGAATTATGCGTTCTTTTTTCGAATAATTGTTAAAATAGGTGGTTTGGAAAAATAAAAAGAGAATATTTCCATTATGAGAGGGCTCAACAGTGTGGATAACTAAATCAAACATTCATGAAATAATAATACAAAAATTGTTAAAATAACAAATAATAATATTATCGTAATTAATGTTTATAAAAATAAATTTGTTAAATTGTTTTTCTTCGATATTCCATTATTCTATTATTTCATTTACGACTTGATATAGGAAACAGGTCAGGAATGATGATTCTGGTGGATCTGTTTCAGGTAGTTATACAGTATAATTAATCGCAATGATTTATCACAATCAGCAAGGAACAGCAGAAAATTAAAAAAATTTTCTTTTTTTATGTAAAAAAAAAGGGTTCGACTGCTATTAATACATAAAGGGCCATGGAAGTATTCAGGTTTATCCTGCATAAAAATTTTTAAGACTATAAATGGAGTCACAGGAACTAATGAATGACAGCGAACAAGATCATCAGACAGAAGAATTTCTGACTTTAATCGACCAATATTCGCGTTCTATTTATGCGGTGATTTTGCGGATGGTCTTGAATCGTAATGATGCGGACGATATTTATCAGGAGACCTGTATAGTTTTATGGCGCAAATTTTCCGATTTTCAGCAGGGAACGAATTTTCGTCTCTGGTCATCACGCATAGCGATTAATCAGGTTATGGCCTGGCGCACTCAATTAAAACGGGAAAAAGTGGTTTTTAGCTCCAAGTTCCTCGAAACGGTTGCTGAAGAGACTGCTTCAATCATGGAGGACCGTTCCGAAGATATTTCCGATTGTTTTTCCAAACTCTCTCAACGACATCAGGAGATGATAACCTTGCGTTATAAAGAGCAATGGGAGGTAGACATCATAGCCGAAAAATATCATCGAACGGCCAATGCTATTTATCGATTACTACAGCGTATTCGGGAAAAACTGTTTTTATGTTTTGAATCTAAAAGGAAATTTGAATCCTATGAATAAATCGTTCGATAAAAAACGTTTAACGGAACTGTGTGAAGCAGCTCTGGAAGAACGTCTGACGCCGGAAGAACGTACAGATCTGGAAAATATGGTACTCTCTTCGTCGGAGGCATGTTCTTTTTATGTTCGGTATGTGGCGCACCATGTCTCTTTAACGCTATTTTTCGATGATATTTTTAATGAATCCGAATCTGCGGGGACAGATGTAAAAGTCAGTAAAAAATCAGATCGGTCTTCTGATTCGAGGAAATCTCGATGGCGCCATTATATCATGTTTCCCGTTGGTCTGATTCTTGTCCTGCTCCTGTTTTCTAGTTGGTTTGTTGTCCGGAATTATTTTGTACCAAAAACTTCTCTTTTTTCAAATAGGGAAGTCGAATACGGTCTTGATAACCTTTTGACAAAGAGTACCGCCATTGAAAATAACGGACTTGGCCAATTTTATCCTGTTGATACCAATGCGAAACTGTATGGTAGTCGAAAATCTCTTCGGGATTCCGGGCGATTCGGAGTCGGTAATTTATATTTGGAATCTGGTCTCATGCGGTTTGATTATGATAATGGTGTTATTTTAACGGTGGAAGGACCAGCACAGATCTATTTTCAGAATTCGTCGAACTGTTTTCTCTATTCGGGTAATGTCTACGCGAAGGTTTCGGAGGAAGGGAAGGGGTATACCATCAATACTCTTGATGCTCAAATTAAAGATTTGGGAACAGAGTTCGGAGTTCGGATTAAGGATGGAGAAAAAACAGACGTTCAGGTCTTTAGTGGTTTGGTCAATGTTACTCCTAAAGGCAGGAATGATATTGTCCCGATTACGACCGGAGGATGGCTTCGTTTTATTAAAAACGACGACGAACCAAGACAACCACTGGATTCCTATACGAAATCGACAGGTGGCTTTACCTGTACGACCAAGGATGGAGAGAGCCAGGAAATCTGTCTTGTCTGTGGTGGAAAAGTCGAAGAACTTCAGCCACGTCTTAACAGTCAATCAGTCATTTTTACTCTAATAAAAAATTCTGTTTTGGAAACCTGGGATCGTAAAGCCTGTTTTTCCATCGACCTGACGGCACTGCCGGAGAAATATTATCATCAGGCGCAGTTAGAACTTGTTTTTGCTCCGACTGGAGTGGGATCGACTCTCTATCTTCCGTCTGTTTCGGAATTTACTATTTATGGCCTAACTGACGAGACCGCCGATTTCTGGCGGGAAGATTCCATTAGTTGGGAAAATGCCCCCGGTAACGTCTTGGAACCTGATAAAGTTGATCTATCACAAATGATCGCAATAGATACTTTTACCGTTGAGGGGTTCGACGAGCCAAAAAAGGTCATTATTAATAATGAAGCACTCCGTAAATTTCTCTCTTCCGATACCAATCGAATGGTGTCCTTTATTATTGTTCGTAATACAAAAGAATTACGACAATCAGGTTACGCCCATGGTATTGCGAATCGAAATCACCCTAAACTTCCTCCTCCCACCCTCCGTTTTATTGAATAAACCCCGAATTAGAGAATAAATTGTAGAATTGTAGAATTGTAGAATTGTAGAATTGGATTGAAACCTCTTGTATTACTAGTGGTTGCGAACACTTAAAAACGGAGTTGACTGGAACGCGGACGTCTCGTCCGCACTGCCGGGAAAACAGGCGTCTCGCCTGTTTTATTCCCCTAAATGAAAGTGTTGTCTACCATTAGTGTATTTTTAGAATAGCATTAGAGGTCAGGAATTATAATAATAAAATGGAATGATGTTATTCCATAAACGTTAATAGTCTTTATTAATCAAAGGAGAATTATTATGTTGAAGCGTTTAAAGAAAGCGTTTGGTTTTACTCTTGTTGAACTTTTGGTGGTCATTGCCATTATAGGTATTTTGATTGCGTTGTTATTACCGGCGGTTCAGGCGGCCCGGGAAGCGGCACGTCGTATGCAGTGTACGAATAATCTCAAGCAGTTCGGAATAGGTCTTCATAATTATCATGATGTATTAAATGGTTTTCCGGCGGCACGTTCCCATTTCGGTAAAAATCAAAACCTCAATACGGGTGCGAGTGTAGAAACCTGGGGATCGGTAACTCTTTTACTGCCGTTTATGGAACAGCAGGCGGTTTACGATGAAGTTATGAACAAAATTAAAAATAACAATTACATAGCCCCCTACCAGTGGCTGTGTTCGACTTCAGGTCCATCTATTTCGATGTGGTATTGTCCTTCTGATGGTGCTGCAAGTGGTTTTGCTGACAGTAATTATCGTAAATGCAGTTATTTGACGTGCCGTGGCGATGCGGTTCAGCGAACCGAATACTGGTCTGGAGTTTATACTAATACAACCTATATGTCCGTCTATGACGCTGCTGCCCGACGTGCCGGATTTCATCCGTTCCGATGGCAGAGTATGGCCGGTATTACCGATGGTACCTCTAATACAATCGCAATGAGCGAAACGGTTACATCGACCGGTAATTCAGATCGACATGTAAAAAGCGGTATGGCCGGTTATGGTACAACCTCGGTTCCCTCTTCATGTCTTGCAAAAATCGATACCTCCGATCCAAACTTTTTAACGACAAGTGGAGTTACCCTCGGTTATTCCTATCGTGGTGCCCGTGGCGGCGATGGTCGATTAACTATGGCGGGATTCCAAACTGTATTACCTCCGAACTCTCCTTCCTGCTCGCCGAATACCCATGAAGCCGGTTGGCAGATCATGTCCGCAACCAGTAATCATACCGGAGGGGTCAATGCCGTTTTATTCGATGGTTCGGTTCGCTTTATTAGTGAAACTGTGGACTGCGGTCAGGTTGGTACCGCACATGTAACGCCTATTTCCGGTAAAAGTATTTCCGGCGTTTGGGGCGCCATGGGCTCCACTGACGGTGGTGAAACTGTTACATTGTAATAACGTTACATTGTAATTTGATACATTGTAATTTGATAACGGTACAAACGGAAATGAACCGGCTTTTTTACTCCTGCTGAAGAGGGAGGTGAAGTCGAATTTCCGATTGTATGTTAATTGATTATATGTTGACCGATTGTATATTATATGTTGACCGATCTGGAATTATACTTTAGGACGTTATAAATGCGGCATTTCCCGGGAGCGCGGACGTCTCGTCCGCATCTTCCCAAACAGGTGTTTCGCCTGTTTTGAAAAACAGACATTTATAACGACCTTGAGTCTATAATGTTTTAAACCAGTGTAACGGTTATGGAACAACTCTATTTTATTTCGCCGGACAATTCGCCCGCCGAAGTAAAATGTCAATAGGATTCGCTATACTTGAAAAAAGAGTAAACAAATGATGAAAAAGTATCTATCATTAATAATAATCCTGTTCTGTTCACCATTTCTATTGGGAACAGAACAGGTTAATTTACCGAAGGACACCCTTTTTATTGAGGCGGAAGGGTTTGCGAAAAAAGGGGGCTGGCTCGTTGATCAGCAATATATGGATCAGATGGGTTCGCCCGTCGTTATTGCGCATGGTCTGGGCGAGCCCGTTGAGGATGCCGAGACGACGATAACATTTCCCAAGTCGGGAATCTATCGTATCTTCGTTCGAACAAGAAACTGGGTTGCTCCCTGGACCCCCAACGAAAAGCCGGGTCGGTTTCAATTGAAGTTGAATGGTCAAACTCTTGGTATCCAATTCGGTACGGAAGGAAATAACTGGCATTGGCAGCAGGGTGGATCGGTTACAATAGGAGACAAACTTCAACAGACTCTGGCGTTACACGATTTGACAGGCTTCGACGGACGTTGTGACGCGATTATCTTTACTGCTGACCCCAATTTCATACCTCCGGAAGATTTAAAGGATCTGACGCCGTTCAGACGTCGAATTCTTGGTTTAACGGACGATCCGTGCCAAGCGCCGACCGTGGCGGACGGACCGTTTGATCTGGTCGTTTGTGGAGGAGGAGCCGCAGGAATTTGTGCGGCAGTTTCTGCGGCACGATTGGGTCTTAAAGTGGCTCTAATTCAAAACAGACCTGTTTTGGGTGGTAATAACAGTAGCGAGATTCGAGTCCATTTAATGGGTACGACCGGTTATGATCCCTATCCAAAATTGGGTGATCTGATTTGGGAATTCGATCCCATGGAGATCGGGAACGCACAAGAGGCGAAATACTATAAAGACGGACGTAAACTGAATCTGGTCAAGGCGGAGAAGAATATCAAGATCTATCTCTCCAGTCATGTTTTTGCGGTCGAGATGGATACGAAAGTGCCTGCGGATTCGAAACGGATCAAAGCGGTTATTATCAAGAATATTGAGAGTAATTTGGAAAACCGAATCGAAGGACGCTGGTTTGTTGACGCGACAGGCGATGGTTCTATTGGTTTTTTAGCAGGGGCTAAATGGCGAATGGGGCGCGAATCGAAGAAGGAGTCGGGTGAACCTTCCGCCCCGGATAAATCAGATAATCTGGTTATGGGGGCTTCCACACAATGGTATTCCGTTCCGGTCAAAAAATCTGAAAAGGAACGTGTATTTCCAAAATTACCCTGGGCCGTTCAGTTTTCGGAAAAAAGTATTCGTCCGGCCTTGGACGGAGAATGGGACTGGGAGACCGGTTTGAATCGTAATCAAATTGATGACGCCGAACGTGTTCGCGATCAGGCTCTTCGCGGTGTCTACGGTCATTGGGCCTATATGAAAAACGAATCAAGTACCGAATGGAGAGAGAGAGCTAAAAATCGGAAATTGGGCTGGGTCGCCTATATTGCCGGAAAGAGAGAATCGCGCCGAATTGAGGGCGATATCGTTTTGTGTGAACAGGATATTATCGAACCGAAGATGTACGACGATGGTTGTGTCATGTCAACCTGGAGTATCGATCTGCATTATCCGACCAAACTTCAGGAGAAATATTTCCCGGGTGACGAATTCCGTACCTATTGTATTCAAAATGAAATCAAGCCATATCTGATCCCCTATCGGTGTCTCTATGCTAAAGATATTTCCAATATGTTTATGGTCGGTCGTTGTATCAGTGTAACACACATTGCGCTAGGGACGATTCGCGTTCAGAGAACTGGTGGTATGATGGGGGAAGTCGTCGGTATGGCCGCGTCTCTATGCAAAAAATACAATACAGATCCACGTGGTGTTTATCAGAAGCATTTGGAAGATCTCAAGTCGTTAATGTTAAAGGGAATAGGACGGAATCCAATGGCTCCTCCCGCTTGGGTGGGTGATGCAAAAAATCTGGCACGACAGGCAAATGTTCATGTCTCTAGTATTTTAAAAGACTCAAATTATTCCGGAAGTTATATCAATGACGGTATTATCCAACTCGGTAAAAACGAAACGCGCTGGGTCAGTAGTCAATCGAATGGACCTCCTTTTGCCGAACTCCATTTTGACAAACCGGTTACCATCAATACGTTTCGCATTTTGACGGGCCAATACTGTCAAGTTCGATATTTCGCGCCTGTGACCGATTTTGTTCTTCAGTATCGTCAAAATGAAAATGACGAATGGACAGATGTAAAAGGATCAAAAACAATAAATAATATTCAGTACGACGTTTGTAAACGCGTTGAATCGGTAACGTCACGTTATTTTCGTCTACTGATAACGAGAACGCCTGAAAATAAAGCCCGAATCTATGAATGGGAACTCTATAACGTTTCGAAGAATCAAAAGGAAGGATTAAAGAAATAATGAAATTTAGAATTGCGATTGTATTGTGTTTAATGATTATGGTTGTAACAGGCTGTAATCGAAGCAAAAAACCGGAAGGATTTCCGGATGTCGTTAAAGTGTCTGTTGTTATAACGCAAGAGAATGCTCCATTAACGGATGCCCAGATTGAACTGATTCCGGAAGATAGTGCCATGGATCGTTGGCCGGTTACCGGAACAACGGACGCATCTGGTAAAGCTACATTGGTAACCTATGGAAAATTCGAGGGATGTCCGATCGGTAAATATAAAGTTACTGTTGTAAAAGACGATATCGATACGAAGAAAGTAGAAGTTCCTGAAGGAGTCGATCCGGCGGAAGTCAAGACGGCTCCCGGTAAAATATACTCTTTTGTAGAACTCAAATATACAGATCCGAAAAAAACAACGTTGGAAGTTACCGTCGAAAAAGGAACAAAGACGGTTACTCTTGACGTTGGTAAAAAAGTTCATGAATTCAAAAGTAATGTTCTGAATTAAGAATGTCAAGTGAAGGAAAAGATTGGAACATGGAATTCTCTCTTGGGAAGCAGAGCCTTTTATTAACAAAAATTGCTCTTTCTCAAGGGTGGTGTTTTATATAGGTAAAACACAACAGTATTATATGGTAATTTTAAAGGGATACGGACAGGATACCCATGGTATTCAGTCCTGAAAAGTACCGGACGAGACGCCTTGTGTCCCGGCGCTCCGGACGGGATGTTCGTGTTCCAGTCCTGTCCTGTAATAAAATATACATTCATGGAGTATACGGATGAAAATATCAACGAAGGGACGTTATGGATTGCGTATTCTGTTTGATCTGGCACTTCATCAGGATGAACCTCCCCGATTGATTCGGGATATCGCAGAATCACAACATATTTCCGAAAAATATATCAGTCGATTGATTATTGCTCTACGACGTGCGCATATGGTACGATCAATACGCGGAGCGAAGGGTGGATTTCAATTAGCGATGAAGCCGGAAAAACTGACTCTTCTCGATATTGTAGAAGTAATGGAAGGTCCGATCTCAATTGTGGATTGTATATTTAATCCGAAAAAGTGTGGCCGTAACGATCAATGTGCCGCACGCGCGATTTGGAATACACTCAATTCCGAAATACGGGAAGCGATGCGAAAAATTACCCTCGCTGATATTTTGAAAAATTATAATATCCGTAATGCCGCAGACGGTCTTTTCGACTATTGTATTTAACCTGGAATATTGTATTTAACCTGGACTATTGTATTTAACCAAAAATATTATATTTAATCAAAATGGTTAATGATTTTAGAGTCACACAATTCGAGAGACAGAATTGTGTGAAGGCTTGGGAGTATTTTCGTCAGTCATTTAGCGCATCGGAAAGAGCTTCGATAATATCGTCCGGATGTTCCAGTCCAATAGACAATCGAATCAGTTCGGGCGGAAGGCCTGTTTTTTGCTGATCTTCATTAGAGAGTTGTGAATGGGTTGTACTTGCCGGATGGATAATCAGACTTTTGGCATCACCCACATTGGCGATAATACTGAAAAGAGCGACATTATCCACAAGATATCGAGCCTCTTTCGCCCCACCTTTAACACCAAAGACGACCATTCCTCCAGCACCGTTAGGCAGGTATTTTTCAGCAAGTCTGCCGCCATTAAGGCCGGGATATTTTACCCAGGCCGTCTTCGGATGATTAGACAGAAACGTTGCGACTTTTAGCGCGTTTTCGGAATGTTTTGTCATACGGAGTGATAGGGATTCTACTCCTTGCAGAAAGATCCAGGCAGCATCCGGAGCGAGTGTCGCTCCCTGATTACGCAGTCCGACTGTTCGAAGACGCATAATATAGGCTAATGAATTTAACTCACCCAGGTCATGTGCAAACCGTAAACCATGATAACCGCGATCCGGCTCGTTAAAAAGTGTGAATTTTGGGTCTGTCCAATCGAAATTACCTGCATCGACAATAATTCCACCAATTCCGGCGCCATGTCCACCAATCCATTTGGATAGGGAATGGATAACAATATTTGCTCCGAATTCGATAGGACGTAAAAGGGATGGGGGTGTAAACGTAGCATCTATAACGAGTGGCAGATGATGTTTTTTCGCAATTGCCGCATAACCTTCAATATCGGCAATATCCAGTCCCGGATTGCCGACCGTTTCAATATAAAGTGCCCGGGTCTTTTCGTTGATTGCGGCCTCGACAGCAGGAAAATCATTGATGTTCGTAAAACGAACGGTAATTCCCTGCTGCGGTAGAATCGCATCAAACTGTGTGAACGTTCCTCCATAAAGATTATTTGCGGATACAATTTCATCACCAATTTTGGCCAGATTCGTAATAGCGAAATAAATAGCCGCCGTTCCGGATGCGAATGTTAGTGCCGCTTTTCCTCCTTCGAGCGCGGCTAGCCGTTTTTCCAAGACATCGTTAGTCGGATTCATCAGTCGGCCATAGATATTTCCAGACTCTTTCAGTCCGAAAAGATCGGCACCATGTTGTGAATTACGGAAATTATATGCCGTGGTTCGATAAACAGGGACGGCCCGCGCTAGTGTCGCGGAATCAGGCTGTTCCTGACCCGCATGAATTGCTAATGTTTCCAGGTGATATGTTTTATTATTCATTTGATATTCTCCTTGTTGACGATATTCGCAATTGTTAATATTTGTAATTGTTAATGATAGCAATTGTTAATGATAGCAATTGTTAATAAACGTAATTGAAATTATTCGCTAAACAGCCAGGTGGAAAGATAACGTTCGCCGGTATCAGGCAGAATAGCTACGATCCGTTTTCCCTTGAATGTGTATTTTTTTGCGAGTTCCAAGGCTGCATAAAGTACGGCACCGGAAGAAATTCCGACGAGAAGACCTTCCTGTTTCGCGGCTTCACGAGCGGTATTTCCGGCATTTTCCGCCGAGACTTTAATGACTTCTGTTATAATTTTTGTATTCAGTACTTTCGGTATAAAACCAGCTCCGATTCCCTGTAACTTGTGTGGACCCGGTTTGCCTCCGGAGAGGACAGGACTGGTATCCGGTTCGACCGCATAAATCTTGATGTTGGGATTTTGCTCTTTTAGATATTCACCAACTCCCGAGAGAGTCCCACCAGTTCCGACTCCGGCAACAAAAACATCGACTTTACCATCCGTATCCTGCCAAATTTCCGGTCCTGTTTGAGCCTTGTGATAGGCAGGATTCGCAGGATTTTCAAACTGTTGCGGAATAATAGACTCCGGATATTTTTCATGAAGCTCTATTGCTTTTTCAATTGCACCTTTCATTCCTTTACTTCCATCGGTTAAAACGATTTCAGCACCATAGGCCGCCGCCAGTTTACGACGCTCGACGCTCATAGTTTCCGGCATTGTTAAAATCAAATGATATCCCTTAACCGCTGCGACCAGGGCAAGTCCGATTCCTGTGTTACCGGAAGTAGGTTCGATTATGACGACTCCCGGCTTCAGAAGACCATGTGCTTCGGCGTCCTCTATCATGGCAAGACCAATACGATCTTTCACAGAACTGCCCGGATTAAATGATTCCACCTTAACAATGACTTCCGCAGTCCCTTTGTTCAATTTATTGATCCGGACTAAAGGCGTCCTCCCAATTTTCTCCAGAATTGTCCCTTTAATGTTCATAATACGATAATCTCCATTGCTTTAAAATGTATACACAACTAATTTAGTAGTGTATTTATAAAGGTATCATTTATTCTAAATCTGTCAAGACTGCTTTTTAGTAAAGACTACTAAAAAGGTAAACTTTCTAATTAATGATTCCTCCAAATCTTAAAAAAGATTTTCATTGTCCAAATATACTCCAAGCCTTTTACAAACTGACAATTACAAAAAACAGGATTTATGTGATCATTTTTTTAACCTGTCCTCTACAAGAAGGTCTAAATGCTATGAATCGTATATTCGATCAAGACGGTAGAGGGTGTTTTAAAGACAATTTTTTTAATATGCAGTTGTTTTATAATATGCCGTTGGTAACGGTTCAGGGGATACTTGATTCCGGATACGTCTTCATCTTCGACTTGACAGTAGAGGGGAAGGTGGAAGACGATACCTATAATAATAAAATAGAAATTTCAAACATTTATAAATACGGTAACCATTCACGAACGATTTTGGAACCACGGATGTCACGGATAAACACAGATAATCTGCCATAAAATGTAATATTTACAATAACAAACTAAACATTTATATCTATTATAATAAATAATTTATCATAAAAAGTATGTTTGTCAAAAAACTATCTGTGAAAATCCGTGTTATCCATGGTTTCACTTTATATCCGTGAACGGTTACTAAATACGAATATCATTCAGGTCTGGAGTATATTGAGGAACATTACATTTTTTCTTCCGGATCGGTTTTTATACAGTGTATTAATGATATGTGTATTATGACACATATTGTCCCTAATATTAATTTTAGGATAACATTGCAATTTTTCGGAAGATACAATTCAAATAACTGCCAGTAACCAAGAAATAGAGTACCTAATAACAGTGTTATAACGACCCACGAAACATACAATTCAGAAGTATTATTTTGGTCGGATTTGGCATATTTATTTTTCCCTTTTTCCGGGTCGGTTAAAGGCAAAAGTAAAATGATTTCAATTAAACTAATAACCATCAAAATAATGAATTCAAATTCGTTTTGGTATAAATAACGTTGAATAAATGGATATAGAATTAAACAATTTCCCAAGGCGAGTACGGTAATAATCGATAGAGAATAGAGTAAAAAAAAGATAGTATTCACGAATTTATTCCTTTAGTTTTTTGGTGATTACTTTTGTTTGTTCTTGTAACATAATACGGAATCATACGAAACAGGAAAAAGAAGGCGACCAGAGACAATTCGGCTATAATGGAAATAATACGCTGTTCCAACGAGACAATTAAAGCCAGAGTGTCGGCTTGCACGTGTACGGCATTGTTTTCCGGGAGTGTTAATATCATATCGAAATAGGGGATTAGGAGAATGGAGAGGACCGCTTCTCGAATACCGAGTCCACCTGGAGCAATGGGGACAGCAAATCCCAAAACAATGGCTAGTGCCGTAACGGAAATGTAACGAGGGAGATTGGCGAGAAATTCACCCGGGACAATACCTATTCCCTGAATTGCCGCCCATAATGATATACCAAATAGTATCCACAAAAGCGTCATTAGTGCCGATCCTGTGAATATACTGCGCCAGGTAAACGCATGTAAATATCGATTCAGATCCGGATTATACTTGCTGATTCGAAGAATCGATAGAATTCGAATAAAAATCGGGGGGACAAGCGGAAGTCCGGATAATACCATGGTTCCAAGTGCCAGAAGCGAGTAATAGTAATGTTCCCGAAACCAAATCACAATAACGAGTGATGCTAAAAACGCCCCTGTGGTCATCATGGTTAATGTTTCATAAAAGACACAGACTGCCGCTATACTGACCTTGACCTTTTCACTGGCAACCATGGCTGATCGAATAATAACGACCATCGCTTTGCCAGGAAGATATTTCCCCAACTGACTTGTATAAAACGCATTGACAGCCGTAAAAAAGTCGGGCGTTTGACCCATCCAGCGCAATGATAAATACCATAAAACGGAAGCTGGAAAAAAAGCCGCTAAATAGAGAAGACTCGCCATTATCAGCCAGAAAATATTGATCTGCCAATCATATTTGACGATTTCATTCCATGCCTCGGATAGACGCATACCAATCCAGAAAAGAACGAGTACCACCACAACAATCTTAATAATGGAAATAATTCGTTTGAATTTTTTCTTCTTCAGACTGTCTTCATTTTTTTTTGCGTTGGGGGACATGACGTCTTCCATAACATCTTCAACCGCCTCTTCCGTTCCGTTGATCAGGGCATTAGTTATTCCGGATTGAAGGCCATGTTCCAGGCCCTGTTTCATTCCGGTCTCCAGTCCGTCTTCCAAGCCATAGGCTGCTCCGTAGACAATGCTATCCTTAATAATAGCGTCTTTTCTGTCGATGGACTTTTGGTCTCTTTGCTCTTCTTCGTTTTTCATTGTATTGGATTATCAAATTTTCCAGGGTTCACGTGTGGCCCGAGTTCGCATACGATTAGCTTGATCATTTCCGATAAACTCTACCTTTTTCGGATCGAAGTGGAGTTCCGTCTGTAAAATCCATGATAAAGCCGCCGCATGACAGGCGAGATGGGAACTGCGAATAATATCGGCATTACAGGCAGGCTGTTCTTTTTTCTTAACACAGTCGAGGAAATTCCGGACGTGCTTGTTGGGATTCTCGCCGAAGGAATGAATATTTTCCGGGTCTGGATCAGCCACAAAATTCTTCGTTTCCTGTTTCCAGTCGTTATGGGAAATTATGACACTACCGCTGTCACCCACTTCGATCCAGCCTCCTTCTCCTTCCAGCCGAATAGGACATGTTCCCAGTCCGAGCCATCCGTCAGGACGCATAACCAATTTAACACCGTCTGCATATTCGGCGTAAATACTGTTTCCTTCCGCATGGTAGGTGACAGGAGCTGTTCCATCTTTTCCTAACGCCATTTGGCACAGATCGACTGTATGCGCTCCCCAGTCGAGATGTCGGGCTCCGGAGTCGAAGTCATAATGGGCGCGCCACTGTCCGTTCATAACGTAACGACTGTTATACGGGCGCCATGGGGCAGGTCCGAGCCAGAGGTCCCAATCAATAATATCCTTCGACGGAAGTGGTTCCATCGGATACCAGTCTGTTCGATAGTATAGATAATAGATCGATGCGTGTGCCGTATGAATTTTACCTAATTTTCCACTTCGGGCATATTCACAGGCGAATCGGCAGTTGTCGACGTTGCGGCGCTGCGTACCCCCTTGAAATATAGTTCCGTTCTGTCGCATGGTATCAGCCAAAATATTACACTGCTCTATGGTTAAAGCACATGGTTTTTCACAATAGATATCTTTGCCCGCACGGGAGGCGTAGACGGATGCCGTCGTGTGCCAGCGGTCACCTGTGGCGATTAAAACGGCGTCGATATCTTTCCTCTCCAGCATTTCACGGAAATCTCGATATTGAGCTGTGTCTTTCGTTCCATTTTTTTCATCCGCGATTTTTTTTACCGCCTCGCGTCGATCTTGTCGAACATCGCTAATTGCCAAAAAATGAACGTCCGGTTGCTTGAGAAAATAGTTCAAAACATATCCGCCGCGATGATTAATGCCAATTCCCCCCAATGTTATTCGGTTACTTGGAGCAACTTTACCATCCATCCCTAGTGCGGCGGCCGATATAAATGTCGGGATGGTCAATAACACTCCGGTACCCGTAACCTTCGATAAAAATTCTCTTCTTTTAATTTTTTTTGACATGTTTTACTCCCGTTTTTTTATAAAATGTTTTAAGGTTTAATTTCATTTGTTCCCGAATTATTTGCCCAGGACTTGTCCTTCCATTATCTTCTATACTCAAGGTCGTTATAAAAGTCTATTTTTCAAAACAGGTGGGACGCCTGTTTTGGAGGATGCAGACGAGACGTCCTCACTCCCAGGAAATGACGAATTTATAACGTCCTAAAGTATAATAAATACGTATGTAAACCACAGGAAGGGATAATAACCACCTGTAACGCTGTACATCGGAGTCTTCTAAATCGCTATTTTAACGGTAAAAGACGGTTTATGATCGAGGAAATCAATTCCAGATATGGAAACTATTCCGTTCGCAATAAATCAGGTTTTTTAGCGGTTCGAAGTGTCTCTTCCGTACTGGTGGGGTCAACATTTCTACAACAATCAATCAACATCTGTCCTACTTCCTTGAGATCGGTTTGCCATTCATAGGTAGTTGTATCAGCAGGAACAACGTCATGAAATTCTTCCAGAAGAAGAATCAGACGGAGTAAATGCCTAAAAATGATACCCTCTTGCTTTTGTAGATGATAGGATGTAATAAATTTATTGAAATCACCGTTAAAGTCCAGAACGATTTCGCCAGCCGCCCATACCGGAGTTGTTTTAACGGTAACGCCGGGATATTCATAATCAAACAGACGTTTTAATTTATCGGCAAAATTCAGGACGAAGACCGGATCTTCCATCCAACTACCGAAATTTTTTCTTTGTTCCCAATCGGCTCGGCGTTCCTCCTCCGTTTTTGGAACCAGTTCCTCGATAGTGGCTAACCCTAGTTCCATTAGCTGTTTATCCAACCGCTCCTGGGCCAGTTGTCCGGGCGGCAGTAACTCTTGTTTCGGAACATGAACGTATCGCGCCACCGTCCCGGGCATTTCCAGAATACTCTCAAACGCCTGTATTCTCTCGTATCGATCCGCTTTTCCCAACTGATCCAGGAGAAATGCACCGAAAATGGGATTCGTTCCGCGAAAATGGGTTAATAACTTTAATTTTTCTGTGGGATAGGCTCGTTCCGCTTTATAGGGCTCCTGAAGTGGCGTATTCATAGATGGTTTATTTTGATCCGAAGCATCTCCTTTTTGTTTGGTGTCAAGCAAATTGGTGTCAAGCAAATTGGTATTGAGTAAATTGGTGTCGAAAAGACAGTTTTGTTCAGGAGCGGATTTCACTGAAGTTTTTGTTTTCGAGGAATTACCGGAGTCGTAGGTATCGTCGGCGAATAGATCATCCATTGAAAAATTATCCAGAATGGAGTCGTCAAACAGTCCGGCGGCGAACGGCTGGTGTTTACGTTCCTCTTCCGCTTTTTTACGTACTGCCTTTTTTTCCACTTCTTCTGCCAGTTCTGTGGATTCAATACCAAATTTGCTCGGATTGGGATCCAGTCGAATAAAACCACTTCGCCATAACGTCAAGAGCATTAGATCGAGTGACTTTTGCATGGTGAACAGCCTTTTTGCGCCCATTAACCGATGTGCGACCAATGTCCGAACAGGCTTGAGATCCGGATTTGATTCAATTAAATGTGCCAGAAGCCGCCATGGAAGGGGGCCACGGCTCGTTAATTTGCCTGGGGATGATTGTTGTAATCGAATAAAATTCTGTTCTGTCCAATATTGCTCGTTCATATTACGGGTTGGCATTTTCTTTTTCATTTTCTTTTTTGCCTCGCGCAATTTTGGATCTTTCGTATCCTCCGGGATTTGATCGTATTTTTCCCGGAATCGCGCGATTCGAACGTCGTCTTCATGTGCCAACGCGAAGACGTAACCGCGATCATCATACTGCGGACGACCAGCGCGTCCAAAAATCTGGTGGGCGGTACTCGACTCCACCAGGATTTTCTCGCCTGTCGGTCCCTTCATTAAAGTTGGCAGAACAACGGAACGTGCCGGAAGATTAATACCAGCGGCCAGTGTTTCTGTACAGACGGCAATAGAGAGCAACTTCTGCTGGAACAAATTTTCGACGATACGGCGATATTGAGGTAGAATACCCGCATGATGAACACCCACGCCACGAAGGAGAAGTTGCTTTAATTTCGGACCCGCCCCCTGTGTCCAGTTGTATTTCTCCAGTTCCGTGGCGAGCTGTTTCTGACGTTCCGAGTCGATAATATTTTTTCCTTTAATGATTTCCGCAACATCCCAACATTCGTCCCGATTAAAGCAGAAGACGAGTGCGGGCACTAGACGTTCTTCGTCATTTCCGCAGTGCATATCCTCCAGGAGTTCCGGGAGAAATTTATCTCCGGTCCAAGAAAAGACCAAGGGAACTTTTCGTTCGTCCGATTGGATGATCGGAAGAGTTCGATGTGCTGTATTCCGGAGCCAGCTAACGAATTCATAGGCGTTTCCCACTGTTGCGGAGATTAAGAGTGTTCGAACGTATGCCGGAAGAAGACCGAGGGTAAACTCCCAGACAATACCACGTTCTGAATCGGAAAAATTATGGAATTCGTCCATAACGACAACGGAAACGTCGTCGAAATTAAAGGCCGGTTTTTCTTCTCCGTTATTGACAGTCTCGTTTGCGGGCTCGAAAATATCGGAGCTCAATAGTCGATTAAAGAGAATTTCCGCAACAACTACCAGAATGGGTGCATCGGGATTTTCACGATGATTTCCGGTAACCAGCCCGACCTTGGAGCGATCAAACCCCCAACGTTCCACCGACTCCTGGATTTCTCGATATTTCTGTTCCGTTAGTGCAATTAGTGGAGTGGTATAATAGGCTTTTTTTCCGGTTTTGAGTGCTTCGTAAAGTCCGGCTTCCGCGACAACTGTTTTTCCCATTCCGGTTGGTGCGCAGACGAGAACCCCTTGTTCCGAATCGAACCAGGTCAAAATGGCCTGTTCCTGAAACGGATAGGGTGTAAATGGAAGCTGGTCAAGATAGGTTAGGGCAAGATCTACTCGATTTTTATCGACATTTGTTTCGGTTTCGGTCATTGTTCCATAATCTTTTTTGAATAAATTGTCAAATGATAGTGTGGTGTGAATATTTCCGGGGTTATCCGTCGATTTTTGTGGGAATCGGAATTCCCAGTTGTTGAAGATCCTGAATCAGGTGTTCTGTATCGGAATAGACAACCGATTGAAAACCGAATTTAATGGCTCCTTGAACATTTTCCTCTAAATCGTCGATAAAGAGGACTTCTTCCGGCTTGAGATCGGGAATTTCCGTTCGTGCCTCTTCGAGGGCAATCCGATAGATCTTCGGATTGGGCTTCATACACTTGACTTCATAACTTGCGATTCGATGATGGGGAAAAATATTGGTTATAAAGGGGAATACTTCCTGAATATACAGCCAGTGCTGGGGGCCCGTATTGGATAAAATACCGCGGGGAAAAGAGACCTTGGCCAATTTTCGAATGACGGGAAGAAGTGATTCGTTGACCCAGAATATATTATTCGTTGCTTCCAAAAAATCGGCCGGATTAATTTTCCGATTGAATTCAGTACTGACTTGCATAAAATATTCCTGAAGCGAAATTTCACCACTCTCCAGGGCTATATATTTTTTCTCGCTGAAAATAACCGTTGCTATTTCATTTTCACTGATTCCCGTCAATTCGGAAACCTGATATAAAAGGCGCGAAACACTGAATAACAACAGAACTTTACCCAGATCGAAATAAATAAATTTAACGGACATAATAATCAAAACCTCCTGAACCGATTATTTTTATCCAATAACACAACATCCTACATTTTTGTCATTATACAGGAAAATGAATATAAATGCAAGCAAGAGAAAAAAAAGATCCATAAAAGAGATCTGTTTCCATACTTGTTAAAAATGAAACGTGCAGTTATAATAAACCTTTTGTGACGGAATAAATTTGTAGTAATAGAGAAACAAGAGAGGAAAAAATGCGTTCCGATATTATCAAAGAGGGAGAATCACGAGCTCCCCATCGAAGCCTTCTCCGAGCCTGCGGCTTGTCGGAAGGGGATTTTAAAAAACCGTTCATCGCGATAGTTGGCAGTCATGTCGATATAATTCCGGGACATGTTCATTTGAATGCGGTCAATGAATTTGTGGCCAAATGTGTTCGCGCCGCAGGCGGTGTCCCTTTTGTCTTTAATACTATTGGTATTTGTGATGGTATTGCCATGGGCCACGATGGCATGAAGTATTCGCTTGCGAGTCGTGAAATTATTGCCGACTCCGTTGAGTCAATGATCAATGCCCATAAATTCGATGGAATGATTTGCATTCCTAACTGCGATAAAATAGTGCCCGGTATGTTAATGGCAACGGTCCGTTGTAATATTCCCACTATTTTCGCAAGTGGAGGGCCAATGGAAGCCGGTCATGATAAAAACGGTAATCCTCTGGATTTGATTTCGACCTTCGCAGCTAGTGCAGCGAAAACCAATGGTATTATTTCCGCTACCGAATTGCGTGAAATCGAACGCGCCAGTTGTCCTACCTGTGGATCCTGTTCCGGTATGTTTACGGCCAATAGTATGAACTGTCTCTGTGAAGCCCTTGGAATGGCATTTCCCATGAACGGAACTCTCCTGGCAACCAGTATGGAACGCCAGGTCCTTTACAAACAGGCTGCACAGCGTATCGTCGAAATGATTAAAATTCTCGCTCTTCGCGAAGAGGCCAAGGCGCAAAACGCCAATCTGGAAGAAATTATTTTCGAAAAAACTGTTCGTAAAGGTGGTGTTGCCAAAAAAGTAAAAAAACGTATTGATCCCAATTTTCCCATTCTGCCACGTGAAATTATTACCGGAGATTCTGTCGATAACGCCATGATTCTCGATATGGCTATGGGGGGGAGTTCCAATACGATTCTCCATTTACTCGCTATTGCCAACGAAGCCGGTTTGAATTATTCCATTGCACGTTTCAATGAATTGAGTGAATTAACGCCCACAATTTGTAAAGTATCACCGAGTTGCGCCTATCATGTTGAAGACGTACATAATTCAGGTGGAATACATACGATTTTAGGGGAATTACGTCGTGGTCGTCCCGATCTGCTCAAGGGAAATGCGCCCACGATTACCGGATCTACACTAGGTTCGAACATTGATAAATACGATGTTCGAACACGTAAAGTTTCCAAGGAAGCACTTGCCTGTTATGCGGTTACGCCGGGCGGAAAACGAACGAATCAAGGAATGTCCGTTCGTCGTAAATACAAAACGCTATCAGAAGTTCCACTCAATTTTGATCCTAAAGATTGTATTCGAACTTGTGCCAGGGCCTATAGTCAACGAGGTGGTTTGGCCATTCTGTTTGGTAATCTGGCTCCCAACGGTGCCGTTGTTAAAGAAGCTGGTGTTCTGCCCAGTATGTTGGTTCATACCGGACCTGCAGTTGTTTTCGAGTCGGAACCGGAAGCCTATCAGGGAATCGTTAATGGTATGGTGAAGGCGGGCGATGTTGTCGTTGTTCGTTATGAAGGACCTAAAGGTGGACCCGGCATGCAGGAAATGCTTGGTCCTACAGCAGCTATAAAAGGTGTTAAACTGGATGACTCTGTTGCGTTAATTACCGATGGACGTTTTTCAGGAGGTACTGCCGGTGCCTGTATTGGTCATATTAGTCCGGAAGCGGCGGAAAAAGGTCCGATTGGTTTGCTTCAAAACGGCGATATAATTGAAATCGATATTCCTAACCGTAAACTAAATGTGAAACTGACTGCGGACGAACTGACCAAGCGGGCTAAAAAATTCAAGGCTCCAGATCCTCGTTATACAACCGGTTATCTGGCAAAATATGCCAAAATGGCCACCAGTGCCGATACCGGAGCTATTTTAAAGATCGAGTAATTTTATAACATTTAATTGGGGAAACCATGTCTATCTTTAAACGTAATTTTATAGCCTATTTTTTGAATCCAACTGGTTACGTTTTTATTTGCGTTTTTGTTTTGTTGAGTTCCATTGCCGCTTTTTTACCTGATGAATTTGTTAATACGAATTTGGCCAATCTGTCTCAACTGAATAAATGGTTTCCCTTGATTATGCTGATTTTTATTCCGGCAATAACAATGGGGATCTGGTCGGAGGAGCGGTGTTATGGGACCGAAGAACTCCTAATGACCATGCCGATTTCTTCTCGAACGATAATAGGAGGAAAGTATGCGGCCGCATTGGGGGTCTATTCCATCTCTTTGTTATTTTCCATGGGGGCCAATTATACCATTCTCGAATTTCTCGGTAATCCGGATATCGGATTGTTTCTATCGACCTATTTCGGTTATTGGCTGATTGGTGCCATGATGATATCCATATCCATGTTTGCTTCGTTTTTAACGGCGCAATTGACAGTAGCCTATATTGTCGGTGGATTTCTGAATATTCCGCTATTGGCCCTCCAATGGGCGGACGCTGCGCCTGTCTCCCGTCAAACAGCCCTTTTTCTGAAAAATTTGAGTATTGAACATTTTTTTGAGCCGTTCGGACGTGGTATTATTTCTCTTGCATCCATCGTCTATTTTTTATCGATACCTTGTTTCATGTTGTATCTGTGTCTTGTTATTTTGAATTATAGATCCTGGTCGGCAAAACATCCGCAATATTACGGATTCCACTATATTTTTCGTGCTGTTGCACTGCTGGTCATTGCTTTTGCGTTGGTGAATATCATCGTTTGTCATGATAAACGTATTGATGTTACCGAAGAAAAATTGAGTACACTGTCCCGGGAGTCGTTAACGTTGATTGGAACGGAAAACGCCAAATTTCCCATTATTATCGAAGCTTGGTTGAGTCCTGATCTGCCCCAGGAATTCGTTCAAACCCGATTGGATATTATCTCTGTTTTAGGGGCGATTAAAGAACGGTCCAAAAGCGAGGTTTTTGTCGAGATACACGATACGGTTCCCAACACAAAAGAGGCGGTTCGAGTCGAGCGTCAATACGATATTCGTCCACAAAAGGTGATATTTGACGTTCGTGGTCGGTCTCGGGAAGAGGCGATATTTCTAGCCGTTGTATTTCGTTGCGGTCCAAGAACCGTTGTTATTCCCTTCCTGAATCGTGGTTTATCCGTGGAATATGAACTGGTAAATGCCCTTTTGAGTGTCGGAGATCGGGTCAAAAAGCGAATCGGCATATTAAAGACGGCTGCAGGTTTAATGGGGCGGTTTGATTCACATGGTAATCTACTGCAAAAATCCTGGACGATTGTCGACGAGTTGGAGAAGCAGTATTTAGTAGAAGAACTCGATCCCAATGACCCGATTCCGTTGAACCTGTATAACGCGATACTGGCCGTTCAGCCGTCGTCACTGTCTCCGGTCGGTATGATGAATTTGACCAACGTGGTTCGACAGGGACAACCAACGCTAATATTCGAAGATCCCTATCCTGTTTTTGCCGAATATTTGCCTGGAACAAAGATTTCCAATATTCCGGGAATGTCAGCCATGTTTCCACCGGGAACACGTGGAGATCCCAGCCTGTTATGGGCAATGCTTGGAATTACTTTTTCTACCGATATTTTATGGAAAAACTATAATCCCTACCCGAAATTGGCCGCTCTTTCGGAGGAATATGTTTTTGTTGATGCGACTCCAATCGAGTACAATCGACCTGATAATGTTCCGGAAAAAACTGATCAAACCGGAAAACCAAAATTGAATTCGGTTGTTTCTTTTGCGAAAGAAGAACCAATGGTGGCGTCATTACAGCATCTTCTATTTCCATTTTGCGGTTCGATCGAGGAACGTGCCAACTCCGAGACGAAATTTACCCCATTGATTCAGACGTTAGCTGGTGGTTTTACCGCTCCGGACAATATTCGGGCCCGTGGTATTCGAACCGATAGTTCCCAACGGGAAAATCGCGAAAAAATCTATACGTTAGCTGCCCGTATTACCGGTCAGGTTCCGAGGGCATTTCTGCCCCCCAATCTGATTGCCGGAAAAAAACCGGAGTTCAATGTCGTTCTGGTTTCAGACGTTGATCTTTTAACGCCTGGTTTCTTTAAAATCAGGGAGATGGGAACCGATGTGCGCAGTGGTGTCACGCTTGATTTCGATAATGTCAATTTTATTCTGAACGCGATAGACTCGGTTGCGGGCGAAAAAGAACTGATCCCTGTTCGTGCCCGTCGTACTCGTCATCGTACTTTAACACGAATCGAGGAGACGACACGAAAAATTCGCGATAAAGCCATGGTAGAGCAGATTGCCTTTCTCAAGGACTACGAAGCCTATCGTAAACAGGAGGAAGATGCACTTCAGAAGAAGGTTCTCGAATTAACGAATAAAAACACCGGTAAACAGAATACAATGACAAGAGAGGAGAGTTTGGAACTACAAACGGCATATGTGGGAACACAACAGCGCGTTAATCAGCTCCTGGAGGAAAAACGGCGTCAGTATGAACGTAAAGTCGAGGAATCACAACGGGAAGTGGACGAATTTGTTCGACAAGTTCAAGGCCGATATAAATTATATACAGTTTTATTACCGCCGATTCTTCCTTTAATGATTGGTTTGGGTGTTTGGTTTCATCGAAGAAGACAGCAACGTGTTTTCCGTCGACCTGATATTGGACTGGGTAGTTCGAAATGACAGTAGAGCGTCCTCCTTTGGTTATCGGTAATATTCCGATTGATCCACCTGTTTTATCTGCACCAATGGCCGGTTTGAGTGATCGGCCCTGGCGTCGTCTGCTCCGATCATTGGAAGGGCCGGGCTTAATTGAAACGGAAATGGTCAGTGCCCGTGCTTTTGTTCACCTGGAGCAGAAGGGGGAAGATCTTCCCGCCCGACTTCAAGGAGTCGAAACGGAGGAACGTCCGTTAGCCGTTCAAATCTGGGATAATGATCCTGTTGCGCTGGCACAAACGGCTGTCCGATTGGTTCAGGATTACCATGTCAGTATTATCGACATGAATTTCGGCTGTCCTGCCCCAAAAATAGTACGAAATTCATCCAGCGGATCCTGGCTCCTTCGTGATCCGAATCGGGTAGGGGAACTGGTGGGCCAAGTCGTTCAGGCCGTTTTTCCTGTACCGGTCATGGCGAAAATCAGACTCGGATTGACCCAGGGAACAATCAATGCTATTGATGTAGCGCAGGCGATCGAAGGGGCGGGGGCTGCCGCGTTAACCGTTCATGGTCGAACGACGAGTCAAATGTATACTGGAAATGCCAATTGGGATGAAATAGCAAAAATCAAGCCGTATTTAAAACGTATTCCGTTAATTGGCAATGGTGATATAAAAATGGTGGAAGATGCAATTTTCCGATTACAAAATTATCCAATCGACGGTATTATGATTGGTCGAGGGGCCTTGGAGAGACCTTGGATTTTTCGTCAGATTCGAGAGGCACTTGCCGGTCTTCCTGTTTCACCGACTCCTTCGTTAGCGGAACAAAAGGAGATATTACTTCGTCATTTTCAATATTCCGTAGAGGATTTCCCTGTGGAAAAAGCAGTCTCCCTGATGCGCCGTTTCGCCTGTTTCTATTCGAAGAATAAACCGGGGGGAAGGTCTTTCCGTTATAATATCTGTTCCGCAAGAACGAAAGATGAATTTATGACGCTTGTGGATACACTTTTTCAATAGAATGTTGATGTGTAAACATAATGAAATGACTAGTGGTTGGTAACTCTTTAATACAGGAGTTGACCGGGGCATTTGACAGGACTGGTATGCGGACGTTTCGTCCATATTATCTATCATAAAATGTAACCGTTCACGGATATAAAGTGAAACCACGGATAACACTGATTTTCACGGATAAATTTTTGACAAACAAACTATTTTATGATAAATTATTTATTATAATAGATATCAATGTTTAGTATGCTATTGTAAATATTGTATTTTATGGCAGACTATCTGTGTTTATCCGTGATATCCGTGGTTCCAAAATCAATCGTGAATGGTTACCATAAAGCAGGCTGTCTGCCTGTTTTGAAAAGAAGGAATTTAAAACGGCCTTGAGTATCAAGAATTGTCTGCGACCAGGGAATGGTTTTCATTTCGGGAGGTAGAAAAATTGATGAATAGAGGAGGAAAAGGATTTTAATAAAAGTATTAGAGGGATTTTGAGGAAATTATTTTTCAAAAAGTACCTCTCAAGATACTGTTAATGGGCATAATATCAAATATACTGAATGGAATGTCCAGCCTCAATATCGAATAAATCCATTAGTTATTTCCTCCTGATATTTCGTTTCATCCCCGAAAAACAGCCTCTAAACTATCGTTTTTAAAGTTATACCCCAAAATATGAACAGTTGGAGACTACTCAAACGTAATTTCGTAGGCGTGGCCCGCGAAATTTCCTCCGACGACATACTGCATGGTATATTTTGAGTAGGGACCACTCCAATTGAAATGAAGATGTCCGCACAGTATGGCCTTTATGAGCGGTTGATTCTTCATCCAGTCGAGAAAATCGAGCGTTGAAAGGTCCGCTTTCTGCTGTTCCAGTCGAGAACGTTCATAGGATTGTATCTTTGAATTGGGAGCCCCGAGAAGATAGGCGCTTTTCTCTTTACGATGAATGATCATTTCATCGAACAGTTCGGGCGTATATAAAGGACAATGGCACATGGCTATGATTGGCAGTCCTTTTGCTACTTCCGCTTTAAATTGTGCTAATTGATTAGCCGTAACATTGTAATATACGTCGTCAAAAGCAATGAAATTAACATTATTTATGACTTTTGAGGCGAATGTTATATTATTGGGATATACCTTTTGAACGCGATCATACGATTGCAATTTATAGGCAGCGTCCTCTTTCGCCTCGCCAACATACTGACTAAATTCATGATTACCGGAGGATGCAAAACAAAAAGCATCCTTTAATTTTGATTGAATGGCCTCTAAATTACTGTTACTGACAAAATCGATCAGATCGCCCGTATGAAGAAAAAGTTCCTTGTTCTTTTGAGCGTAATTCAGAGCGGCGTCGAAATATCCTTCTCCCTTGGAAAAATAACGGCGACGGCTATCGGCCAATTTTCTTTTTCGTTCGTTTTCACGAGCATCCGCAAAACAAAAATGCGAGTCAGAAACATGAATCGCTTTAAATGGACTTGATGCTCCTGCCTTTATTGTGATCGGAACAATTTTCAGTTTTAATTCGTCGTCGGCAAAAACGTTCTGCTGACCGTTATAAAGTATTGTAGTTACAAGACTTGCTCCTACACTTGTCTGTAAAAATTCTCTTCGATTCAATTTCATAATTCTTTTCTCTTTTTTCTATGGAATACTTGAAAACAGTAGTTTTGAGACAGTTTTTAGTGAATAAAACGAAATACCACAAAACGGGATAAATCGAGTTTCTGTATTTTTGGGGGATAACGCCCGATGAAAGGAAAACACTTCGATATTTCCGCCAGAATGTTCGCAAAACAAATTACAAGAAGAAATTTAATGAATTTCCCTCAAAATTCGATTGTGACACGAACGTTCCATTCAAAATACTTGATATTATAGTGTTTGTGGTTATTATATACTCAAGGTCGTTATAAAAGTCTATTTTTCAAAACAGGCGAGACACCTGTTTTGGGGATGCGGACGAGACGTTCATACTCCCAGGAAATGCCGAATTTATAACGTCGTACAGTATAGTACTTGTGGTAGACAACTGGTTGATAAATCAATTAAAGACGGTCGAATAGGGAATAGCTATACTTTGATAACCCATATTTTTAAGAGTTTATAGCCATTAGTAGTATATTGGGGAATTTTTTTAAAAAAAGTTCCCCAACTTCCTTCTTAAAACTTTTGAAGGATCTTCCGTTTCTTCCTCTTGATTTATCGAACCTTTACAATGTGGAATGAAAATTATCTTTCATTCCTTTATCTCGTTTTTACAACAATTCCCTTGAGGAGATCTTCCGCAGCTCCTTTTGTTTCCGGTGTTTTCGCTTTATTGACTACCTTGTGCAAATAATCCTGAACTTCTTTATCGTTCATGTTTATTTGACGGGAAATCCCAATGATTGCCGAACAAGCGTCTTCACACGTTTCCTCTTTTTCCAGATAGGGGGCGACCATAGGGAGTGCTGTCTTCGAGTCAATACGTCCAACGGCACCAATCCATAATTTGAGTTCGTCCAGGCGAGTTACAAATGGCAGGACATTTTTGGCCATATTCATTTTCGTTCCGGCGTCCATACGCATTTGACGAATAATTCGAATATAGCCGCGTATGGCCCGAACTTGAAGTTTTGGATCTTTAATGTTCTTAACGGCGTCGAGAAGACCACTTGCAGCCGCATGATTCGGCCAGTTTCCTAAAACGCGCAGTACGTTGTCTTTAAGTTCCATATCGTTACCGTTGACTGCTTGGAATAATACCTTCAGTACTTTACCGCTTCCTGTTAAGGCCAATGTATCAATAAAAAGCTGTTTCTGTTTGTTATCCTGTTTATTGTAATATTCCAACAGTATATCGGCGGCAACTTCCTTCTCGGAGGAAGCATTAATGATACCATTAATTGTCTGAAGAACGTCACCCTGATATGCTGTTGTATTCGGACCAATCATGGTCATTAACTGTGGAAGTTCACGAACGGTCATAATAGCGATACAGGCTTTACTTGCGTTACCGCGAATATCTTTATTCTCCGATTTCAGATCGGCGCAATAGATTGGGATTCCTGCCTTGATCTGACGAAGTCGGGCTAAATCCAACATAAAGCATCGGAATGGTCCTTCGTTCTTTTTAAGCATATCGATAACCAGATCATCCATTTTTGGATCTTCTATATCGCCGAGGCAGTGGAGATGGGCAACGACAACACTCCAGTCCCCCTTTTGCGAGGCCAAACTACTGGCAAATAAATCTTTTGCGTGACTGACATCGGCGATAGTACCCAATGTTTTCAACGATTCATTTCGAAGCTCGATTTTATCGGCAGCGCAAGGTGTCGTTGCCAATTTAAGGATCATAGGCAAGGCACTCTTGACTTTGTAGGAACGAATGTAATCTAAAATAAACAACTGTTTTGCTAAACAGTACTTTTCGAAATCCTTTTGGAAGATGGCGATAATTGAATTCGAATCCACTAACCGAACGCCTTGCTGTGCCGCATTGAATAATTCGCGACTATCGGAATCCATACCCTTTTTAAACCAAGTCATTTGTTCTTCTCCAGAAGAAGTGGAGATTAAGCCATACAAAGCTGCCCCCTGATAGGTTGATAAAATATCTTTTGTATTGAAAACGAGTTGATAAAGAGCACTGGCGGAAGAGTTTTTTTCCGCAGTCGTCATATTGTGTACACAGGAAAAGATTGCAGAAACTATTATATTACGTTTGGAGGAGTCTGACTTTTTCCAAGCGACTTCCAGAACGTGTGCGGCACTTGGAGATCCGAGTTGGCCCAAGGCACCCGCCGCCGCCTTTTGTATATCCACTTCCGGACGATCAAGATATTCGGCCACAGCGGGAACAGAAATATCGTTACGTCGTTCCCCCAACGTTCGGAGTATACCGGGAACAAGTTCTGGTTTATCGACTTTCTTCAGTGCGTCAATCATTGCTTTATCGGCTTCCTGTCCGGGAATCTGACGAAGAGCAATTCGAACGTAATGGGAAAGAGCCGGATCGTTTAAATAGTTTACGAGAACTGGAATCGAGGCTGCTGTACCGCGTTGGGCGACCAGCTTGCAGGTATACATCTTCTGATAGTATGATTTCTCCGGACTCTTTAATATAGCGGCCAAGTCGGCGGCTTCGTTGGAACTCGGTAGTTTGATCGGCTCTTCCTGGCTCCTAATCGACGTACTAATGGCCAAAAATAGAAGGAGTGTCAAAAATAACGATTTTCTATTGAATCTAATGTTCATGGTCTATAACCTCTCTATTATTTTTTATTTTACTGTTCTTTCAGGTTCATTAACTATCAAACGACCCAATTACCACGTGGTGTTCGAGAACGCATTCGATTGGCTTCGTCGTCATTAATAAATTCCTTCTTGTTCATGTCCCATTTTAAAGGCCGATTAAGCCACTGCGCTAGAGAAATTAAAGTGGACAGGAATGTCGCTTCACAACCGCGTTCGATGGGACAGTTTGTTTCTTTTCGGGAACGTACACAATCAATGAAATTATGCCAATGACTGTCACTGGTGTATTTGGGAAGATCGACCAGCAGATCCGGTGAACTCGTTTTTATATAGCTTTCGCGCCCGACACAGACCCAACCATTATCACCGACAAAAATGGCACCGAACGATCCGTGTGGCTGGCCTTCCAGTCCGGGTGTCAGACGATCGACGTTTTTATCGATCTGCCAATTGGTTGTCTGGAGAATAACGTCATTGGGATATTTAATTGTCAAAAACTTGTATTTAGTGGACGTTCCAGATGGATAGATTTCCAGAGGCGCATTAAAGACAGGCTTTTTATGCATTTTTCCTTCATAGCAAATATGGCCGGGTCGTGGATTGGGACCGGGAAGATATTCCATACCGAGTCCCCATTGTACGATATCCAGATTGTGGACACAACCGCTGGCGATTCCACCGTTACCGAAGTCGCGGCAGAATTCCCACGGGACAACGTTAATTGGAAATCCGAGATAATGATAACGATGATTCCAAGGGCGCCAGGGACATGGACCCAACCAGCGTTCCCAATCCAGCGATTCCGGAACAGGTTCCGCTGGAAGCTCTATTTCCTGACTGCCATGACCTCCGGTTACATAGACATGGGTTACCTTGCCGAGTTTACCGGTTCGCGCTAAATCGACTGCATAACGGAAGTATTTGTCTGAACGCTGTTGAAGACCCACCTGACTGATTCGACCGTTGGCTCGAACAACTTCCGACATGGAGAGACATTCGTCAATTGTCAAGGCACATGGTTTTTCGACCATAACGTCTTTTCCGGCCAGAGCTGCCATTTTTACTGCTGTTGAATGCCATCGGTCACCCATAATGAAAATCATAGCATCGATATCGGGACGCGTCAGGATCTCCGTAAAATCGTGATAGGGCTTGCAAGCACTATAATGATCGGAAAAATTACGACCATTATAGGCGTTCTTTACGATATTCATTGCGTTGTCCAAACGCCATTGATCGACATCACTAATACCCAGGACTTCCACCTTCGGATTGGAGGCCGCAACATTTAAATGCGCCCTGCCCAAACAGCCGATTCCGACAACACCGACCGTTGTTCGATTGGAGGGTGAAATCTGTCCTTCAAGTCCCAAAACACTGGTTGAGAGGACAAGAGGCGATACCGCCGCTATTCCCTGTAGAAATCGCCGCCGTGTCCATTGACTGGCTGAAGAATGTGTACTTTTCTTTTTCATATTTGTACCTTTCCTGTGAATGTAATTATAGGAGGGAACGTAACAAAGGTTGAATTCCATTGTTATCTATACAATATTTTCAACGTGATATTGAAAAATCAATTCATTTGTATATAATTTTAATGGTTTTGAAATACATTGTCTATAGCGGGATAAAAGAAATAGAAATTTTTATTAAAAACAATAAAGGAAATACAATGATAAAGCGTAAAAAATGGCTGAAATATATTCTTTACGGTTTTATGGCTTTTTTCTTGATATTAATTATATATGGTATCTCGCTCTACTGTCGGCGTAACGCGATTCTTCATGATTATGTCGAAAAAGAACTGGCTGCGAAATATCCATCGCTCGGATGTAAACTCAATACGGTTTCTTTTTCCGACGATGGCAAGGGAATTCAGGCGGAAACCATAAAAATTGGTCACGGAGCGGAACCGGATTGTGAAATCGGCCAATTAAAGGTCGATGTCGATTTATCACTGGGGAATCTCCGAAAAGGAAACTTTAAACCAACGAGGTTGGTTTTAAAGGATATGATCATTCGATTGAAATCAAAAAAACTCCTCAAGGGTTTTCATCAGAAATTAAAGGAGATCATAACCGATCAAATGGCATGGCCTGTCGTACTATCCGATTTACAGATTATATGTCTTCCCGATTCCAATTCTAAAAAAAAATCGGAAACCTCGTCCAAAATTACATTGAAATTCAATCCACCCGGTACTGTTGAAAAAGATGGCAAAAAGAATACGAACTGGACCGTCGAAGGAACCTCGGACCGTTCCAACGGCAGTCCATTGCCTTATAATGGCGAAATATCGACCAAACTTGAAGAATGGCTCCTAAAAACTTTCTCGTAAAAGATACATACTCCCATTTATTTCTGCTCCAGTATTCCTAATTTCCATGGAATTTCGCCATATTTTCGTGGACGAATCTCTTTATCGAGAGTACCTTGGTAGAGTAGTTTCCAGCCGGTCGGATCGATTTCCATTTTTTCGTCGTATCCGGATCGGAACAGTTCTCCGTGACTAAAATTCTCTGTCCAGACGGGTCCGTTAAACTGAACGTTTTTGACTCCAGCGAAAAGATTTTCATTCGATGCGGCCAACGGTTTCCATTCACCGTCCAATTGGTCGGCAATATATGCCTTGTATACGCGATGTCCTTTAATATCGTCCGTATCATTATCCAACGCTTTTTTATTTATGGCTTCGATGATCGTCAGATATTGATTTTTACCCTTGATTTTATAGGTATGACTCGCTTCGAAAATATCGCCGTGAATGGCCAGTTTCGGTTCCGACCAGCCATAGGGAAAGGCGTCAAGAGTTGTTTCCTCGCGCCACATATCACCATTATTTGTTGTAAAAAAGAGATGGGCTTTGGTATCGTCGCAGATAACCCAGTAATCAAGACCGGCAGTCGTTCTTTTTTTATTGTCCGCATGATAGACAGGACATTTTAGATCCATTGGTTTTAAAGGGGACCAGGAGTTCGGATCTGCGATATTATCTGTCGTACAAAACGCGGGTCCGTAATTTCCTCCGTAATCTCTTTTCCAATCCGGACTGGACGCTTGACAAATCATGTACCATTTTTTATGTGGTGAACAATAAAAGACCTGTGGTGCACAATAATAGCCGGGATGTATTTTCAGAAGAACTCGTTCGGCCTTGTTGGCGTTCTTCCAGTCGGCAAATGACAGGAACTCAACCTGATGTGTTCGTTTAACACTTCGTATGGTCATAAAAAGATAATTCATTCCCTTGTAATGGACTATGGATGGATCCTTAACCGAATAGCAAGGATCTTCTGGACGTTCTATCGGCGATACCAATGGGCCGGTCGATTTCCATTCGAACGAACGCTCTTGGGCTGTTAATGACGAAACAATAAACGACGAAACACTTAATATTGCCATCGTAAAGGATAGAAACTGGACAAATTTCATTTTTGTCATTATGTCTCCTTTAAAGAGGTCCTATGTTATATTTTCTGTAATAATTGTTATCTATGGAGAGAATGGGGAAACGGTTCCCATTCAATTGAAATTAATGTCTTGTGAAATTAATGTCTTGTGAAATTAATGTCTTGCTTTTTCTCGAATAGCGGTCAGTTTGTGCATAATCAGCGCAAGGTCGCTCTGTTTTTCGCCACCGAATACCGCATATAATTGACGATAGAGTTCGTATAACGAAGCATAAACGGAAACAGCTTTTTTATTGGGTCGATAGACTTTACCTTTAACGCCGGTCATTTTTTTCTGTGCCTGTTCCGTTGTTTTATAACCACCTCCTGCAACAGCTCCGAAGATAGCGGCTCCCAGCGCACAGGTCTGCGCACTACGACTTGTTTTCATCGGTCGATTTAGTATGTCGGCGTAGATCTGCATTAAAAGTGAATTTTTCTCCGCGATACCGCCGGTACAAACGACCTCTTTTATGGGAATACCATATTCTTCCAATCGCTTAATAATGGTTAGAGCTCCGAAGGCGGTACCTTCAATTAAAGCTCGATAGATTTCCGCTGCCGTCGTATGCAGTGTTTGACCGATTAGCAATCCGGTTAAAAGTGGATCGGATAAAAGGGAACGATTACCGTTATTCCAATCGAGAGCGAGAAGGCCGTTGGCTCCCGGCGCTAGTTTTCCGGCCTCTTCCGTCAACCAGATATGGGGATCGACACCCTTTTTACGCGAGCCGTTGTTCCCTTGAGAGAGAAGCTGAACGAACCAGTTAAAGATATCGCCAACAGCGGGCTGGCCCGCCTCGCACCCATACATGCCTGGTATAATGGAACCGGGAACGACCCCACACAGTCCGGGAATATTAGGAATATTCGAGTCGAATGGATAAACGGTCATTTCGCAGGCACTGGTACCGAGAACTGCTACGAGACGGCCCGGCTTAACTCCCGCTCCAACAGCCCCGAGATGTGCGTCTACGGATCCTACCGCAACCGGCGTGTTAGACTTTAGGCCCGTTTTACGGGCTATTTCCTCTGTTAAGAGTCCAGCTACTCTATCGGCGGTTGATGCCCGCATAAAGAATTTACGATAGCGAACGAGGTCGCTATCAAGTTTCGCGAAGAATTGTTCGGAAGGAGGTCCACCCCAGTATTCGTGAAATAACGCTTTATGACCTGCTCCACAAATACCACGGACAAGAATTTCCGGTTTCAGACTGCCAGTTATATAACCGGGTACAAAATCGGAGCATTCGACCCAGGAGTAGGCGGCCTTAAAAACTTCAGGATTTTCCACTTTACAATGAAGTATCTTGGCCCAGAACCATTCGCTACTGAATTTACCACCACAGTTATCTAAATAACCAGTCGCATCTTCATGGACTAATTCTGTTATCCGATCTGCTTCCTGCCAGGAAGAATGATCTTTCCAGAGCCAAGCCTGGGCTGCCAGTTCGTTTTCAAATTCAGGGAGAAAAGCTAGTGGAATTCCTTGCTTGTTGACGGGCATTGGAGTCGAACTTGTAGCGTCGATTCCGATGCCGATAATATCATCCACCTTAATTCCGTTTTTTTTGGCTATTGTAACCGCCTGCCGTACCGTTTTGATAAATCCGTAAATATAGACGGCGGGATTCTGGCGGGCAACCAGTGGATTATCCGGGTCGATTAGAATACCATTTTCACCGCCGGGATAATTCCATATGGTAGTTGCTAGTTCTGAACCGTCGGTTATATCGACAATTAAGGCACGAACACTATTCGTTCCGAAATCGACACCAACGGCATATTGATGTTTGGTCTCTTTTTTCACTTCTGTTTTCCTGTTATCTGTTCCTGTTGTTGATGGGAAACCGGGCCGGTGGTGTACCAGCCTTCTCGGATGGTTTTTAGGTTCTTTCCTGTACAATTTCCATAATTTTAGATAATTAAAATTGTCTTGTCAACATTTTTATATATTTAAATTGAGAAATTTTTGGCAAACTACTTGTCGTCGACTGTAATATTTGCTTTAATAAATGAAAGTGTTTATGTATTACAGATTCCTATCCTTTATTTAGCATGAAAAGGGGTAATAATGTCATTTCATTTACCGGAAGCACTACATCTCCCGGATTATATTATATTGATTGTCTATTTCGGGGCCATGCTGGGAATTGGTCTATGGACCATGCGTCGTTCAAGTAAAAGTTCGAGTGAATTCTTTTTGAGCGGTCAGAATATGACCTGGTGGCTTTTGGGATTTTCTCTGGTGGCGACGACCTTTGCTTCGGATACACCGAATTTGGTGACTGGTTTGGTACGAACGCAGGGGGTTGCGGGTAACTGGGTTTGGTGGGCCTTTTTACTAACAGGAATGACAACCGTTTTCATCTATGCCAAACTATGGCGGCGTCTCAACGTTATGACCGATATTGAGTTCTACGAAGTACGATACAGTGGTAAAGCGGCTGCTTTTTTGCGCGGATTTCGAACTATCTATCTCGGTCTGATTGTCAATACGGTTGTTATGGCGAATGTTATTCTGGCCATTATCAAAATATTGAATATTATGCTTGGGATCAAACCCGAGATAACCGTTGTTTTCGCGAGTATTATAACAGTTTTCTTTTCCGCGATGGGTGGTTTGTCCGCTGTAATTTGGGCCGATTTTGTTCTGTTTTTAATCTCAATGGGAGGGGCGATTATGGCGGCGATCTATATTTTGATGCTTCCAGAGGTCGGCGGTATGTCTGGTCTATTATCCAATCCGGATGTCGTCAGTAAAATGTCGGTTCTTCCCGACTTTAGTAATTGGGATATGGTTTTGACCCTTTTGGTTGTTCCTCTAGCGGTCCAATGGTGGAGTGCTTGGTATCCGGGCGCGGAACCGGGCGGGGGAAGTTTCGGAGCTCAACGGATGTTTGCCGCAAAAAATGAATCGCACGCTATTGGGGCAACGCTTTTTTTCAATTTCTGTCATTACGCTGTTCGGCCTTGGCCTTGGATTCTTGTTGCTCTGGCGTCGATCATCGTGTTTCCGAATCTCGAATCACTGCGGACCGCATTTCCCAATATGCCGGAACATATGTTGAAGGACGACATGGCCTATCCGGCGATGCTGACACGTCTGCCTCCCGGTTTGTTCGGGCTAATGATCGCATCACTTTTTGCCGCCTTTATGTCTACGGTTGCTACTTTACTGAACCTCGGTTCCTCCTATATGGTGAACGATTTTCATCATCGATTTGTCAATAAAAACGCATCGGAAAAAGAACTGGTTTTATTCGGGCGTATTTGGACCGTTATTCTAATGGTACTGGCCTGTATTCTTGCCATGCAGTTGGAAGGGGCGGTTCAGAATTTCGAGATTCTTCTACAAATAGGTGCGGGGACCGGTCTCATCTTTTTAATCCGTTGGTTTTGGTGGCGGGTCAATGCCTATAGTGAAATAGCGGCAATGCTGATTGCGTTTCCGGTCGCCATCTATTTCCAGTTGATTCATAAACATCTATGGGCGGTTACATTACCGGATGGAAGGGTTGGTCTTCCCGACTGGCTCAATTTCAGTAGTAGTACCCAACTTGTTTTGGGTGTAATCATAACAACGGTTGGATGGATAACGGTTACATTATTAACTCCGCCGGACGATGAAAAAACACTTCGACAGTTTTTAGTACGAACCAGGGCGGGCGGTCCCGGTTGGCGCAAGATCATTCAGAAGGCGGAGGCGGAAGGACAGCCGATTGAAGGTATGGATCAGACGTGTAACTTGTCCTTGGGAATCCTATGTTCGGTGATCGGATGTATTGCCGTTTATGCAGCTTTGTTTGCAACTGGTGCTTTATTATATGGACAATTTATTTTAGGGGGCATCTTGGCCCTTGTCGCTGTGGCAGGATCGATTATATTATTTAAGACGTGGAATGCGGTTCGCAAGTAGCCATTGATAGTAGTGGTCTTGCTGTAGGGCGATTTTCCTGAATTTTCATAAAATAACGATAATAATTAATTTATTTTCATTAAATAGCCGGATTGAGGAAAGGTCCTTTTTTCGAGTTTTTTTATATTCTTCGAAAAATCGGAAGAGAATTCGAAAAAATTTATCGCATGACAATTAAGTTTTATAATTAAGGAAAATAGACAAAATGGCATTTTCATTGGAGAAACCAAACGCGTTTTATGATAAATTTGAGCGCAAGGGTGGTAATTTAGAAACGACACATTATTGTCCGGGCTGCGGTCATGGAATTGTCCACAAATTATTGGCCGAAACAATGGACGAGTTGGGGATTCAGGATCGAACGATCATGGTGGACGCGATTGGCTGTTCGGTTTTCAAGTATTATTATTTTGAAGCTTCGTCCGTATCTGTGGGCCATGGTCGGGCACCAGCGGCGGGAACGGCGATTTCACGTGCCCATTCAGACGCTATTACCATATCCTATCAAGGGGACGGCGACTTGAGTTCTATTGGTATGAGCCATATTATACACGCGGCCAATCGGGGTGAAAATCTTATTGTCATTTTCATTAACAATAATAATTATGGAATGACGGGTGGTCAAATAGCGCCGACGACATTAATTGGGCAAAAGACAACGACGTCTCCTTTCGGTCGTAATCCTCTTAACGAGGGGTACCCCATACATATGTCCGAGTTGATTGCCAATTTACAAGCGCCGGTCCTATCGGCTCGAACGGCGGTCAATACACCTCCCCATATTCGAGAGACGAAACGCTTGTTGCAACGTGGTCTTCAGGCGCAGTGTGATAAAAAAGGATTTGTTTTAATTGAAATCTTGTCTCCTTGTCCGACGAACTGGCATAAAACGCCGGTTGAAGCCTGTCAATGGATCGAGAATGAAGTGATTAAGACCTATCCGTTAGGGATTTGGAAGGATGAAATTGATAGTCGGGAACCGCAGATTCGAACGCGGAGAACGCCTAATTATCAAGAATGTGTTAATATGTTGGGGATACAGGCTCCTGATTTATTTTCCGACCAATCGTGGGCCTATACCGGAAAAGAATTACGCATTAAAGTGGCCGGATTTGGTGGACAGGGAGTTCTGTCGCTTGGTTTAGCTCTGGCGAATATGAATATGCGTAAAGGTCGGGAAGTTACATGGCTTCCGTCCTATGGTCCAGAAATGCGTGGTGGGGTTGCCAACTGTTCTATTGTTGTCAGTGACAAGCCAATTGGATCGCCTGTTGTGGAACGTCCTGATATTCTGGTCGCCATGAATCAGCCTTCTTTAGCGAAATTTGGTCCTCTTGTCCCGGAAGAAGGGACGATCTTCTATAATAAAACCATGGTTGATCAAGTGCCGGAAGGACTTGTTGCTCGACTCTGTCCTCTGGACGCTACGGATATCGCGATTCAGGCAGGTAATATCAAAGCGGCTAATATGGTTTTTTTAGCCTTTATTGCCAATGTTATGAAATTGTTCTCCTGGAAGGAAATCGAGCAGTATTTAACCGATCAGTTCAAAAAAGATACTGTTCGGGAACTGAATAAAGTGGCCGCCCAATCCGGCTGGAACGCAACCGTATGATAATATTTGAAGTGAAGACTAATATTCGAACTTCAATATATTTTCGGCGAATAATATTTATTTGAAAAATTTTTGAAAAAATAATGGCTGAATAATGATTTCGTTTAAATTGTCAATTTTAAATTTTCTATTTTAAATTGTCTATGATGAACGAAATCACCAGTTTTTATTTTGTAACCGTTCACGGATATAAAGTGAAATAACGGATAATACTGATTTTCACAGATAGTTTTTGGCAAACAAACTTTTTTATGATAAAATTATTTATTATAATAGTTAAAATGTTAGTTTGTTGTTGTAAAATTAGTATTTTATGGCAGACTATCCGTGTTTATCCGTGATATCAGTGGTTCCAAAATCGTTTGTGAATGGTTACGATAAAATTATTTATTATAATATTTAAAATGTTTAGTTTGTTATTGTAAAATATTGTATTTTACGTCAGACTATCCGTGTTTATCCGTGATATCCGTGGTTCCAAAATCGTTCGTGAATGGTTACGATAAAATTATTTATTATAATATTTAAAATGTTTAGTTTGTTATT
>CAYUAP010000005.1:0-79613 GCA_964442735.1 uncultured Planctomycetaceae bacterium
GAAAACGTTTCTTGACCTTTTTTATTGCTCAAAGCATTCATCCTTTGAAAACAAAGAAGGATTAGGGAATTCCACGCTCTATGCAAAATAGACAGATACCTCTGAATGGTGAACGGCTCTTTTCAAACGATTGATCGAAGGTTTTTTGAAGGAATTTTGTGGAGGAACAGATAAAAAACCCGGAATAATGACCGGACATGGAATCTGTTATTTGACCTAAGAATTGTTTTTTTGTGTCCCTATCGCTACAAAACATACTCAAACAGTGGACACCTTTTGGGCACCTCCAGACCAATTTATGAATTTATTTACAGAATAGAATAGTCAAGAAAAAAACAAAGGTATCGTGTTTTACGATACCTTTGTTTAATGATTGAAATGAGGATGTCGGGGTTCGAACCCGAGACCTACGGATTAAAAGTCCGTTGCTCTACCAACTGAGCCACATCCCCATTCGATTTATCTTTAAGTGATGTAATTAACACACTCAAATATAATACATAGTAATATATTCTAAAAATAAAAATGGTCAACCCTCCCTCTATCTAAAAAACAGAAATTTTTCCCTATCGTTCATCGGTTGATGGTAAAAAGAGAAAAGATATCAATACAAAACAAGTCCAAAAGAGGTCTGTTTTTTGAAAAAGAGGGTAAAACTTTATGTTTTCCGGAATTAGGTAAAACAGTCGAGATGCCTGTTTTGCGGAGATGCACACGAGATGTCCATGTTCCAGTCCTGTCTGTCAAAAAACAGATTTTATCACACCACCCTGTAAACAGTAGAAATTTTCAGATTTACTTTTCCTTTTTTTAACTGGGACCTATAACCACCTTTTCATTACAGTCTCGTTTTTATATTCAAACTTTTTCGACTTGATTATTCAAACAGGTGAATCTTTACTGGTAACTCTGATCCCTCTTTTATTTTCAGACGAATTTTACTATTCAAAAACAGTTTATTCCTAATCTGCTTTTTTCTGTTGACCTGATTCATTATTTTTGGTAAAGTATAGACATTGCTTTAAATATCCGGATTATATTCCTTAAATGAAAGGTTATGAATATAATGGACAATGTTATTTGTATGAAATGGGGGACAAAATTTTCCGCCGAGTATGTTAATATATTATATTATAATGTCAAGAAGAATCTTAAACGGCCCCATCGCTTTATCTGTTTTACCGAGGATTCATCCGGGATACAACCAGAAATAGAAGTATTCCCCCTTCCACCGATGGAATTGCCTCCTGATTGGCCGGAACGTGGATGGCGGAAATTTACTTTATTTCAGAACAAACCTGGTAATCTGGAAGGACAAATTCTCTTTTTGGATTTGGATGTTGTTATTGCCGACTCCCTTGATCCGTTTTTTGAACTGCCGGGCCGGTTTCTGATTATTCGTGATTGGAATCTGGTCGGTAAAGATATCGGTAACTCCTCCGTCTTTCGATTTGAATCGGGGGCCCATCCTGATATTTGGGCGAACTGGCTGGCCCATGGTCCGGAATATCGACTCCGATTTCGTAATGAACAGGCTCTCTTGAGCTTTTTTATGCGTGAAAAGGGAATTTTGAATTACTGGCCAGATGCCTGGTGCTTAAGTTTTAAACGCCATTTTATGCGCCCATTCCCTTTATGCTATTTTCAAGAGCCTCGCCCGATTCCCGGTACAAAAATAGTCGTTTTTCATGGTAATCCTAATCCGGATGCCATTCGAACTGGTTGGCATAGCTCTTCTCTCTTGCGAGCCGTTCGACCAACACCATGGCTGGCTGATTTGTGGCGAGAAGAAGAGTAGGAGATAAATGTCGTGAAAAAGAAAAATATTCGTTCGACTAACGTCAATTCCGTTCCAGTTATGGAACTTAATGATTGTCCGGAAAATGATGACAGTGTTATTAAAGATGACAGTGTTATTAAATCAGACGAAAGATGGGAACTGAATAGTAATCATGCATCTCAGTTTTTTTGGGGATTCGCACTTTTTTGGCTCTTGATTTGGACGGTTATGCCAGCATTTCTTCTTCCCGCTCCTGGTATTTATGACGTTATCGAACAATTTATCTTGGCGCGAGAATGGGTAATGGGGTCGGCACATCATCCCCCTTTAACCTTTTGGTTTTTAGAGATAATGTACCAATTATGCGGACGTTCGATTATTGCGGCCTATATTTGCGGCGCCTTAACAAGTCTCCTTGGACTGTGGGCGATATGGCGCCTGTCTCGATATTATCTTTCGGAGACCTTGGCTCTGGTCGTTGTCCTGGCTACGGCTTCCTATCGATACTTTAATATCGGAAGTGTGAATTATACTTCCAGTGTTCCCCCAATACCTTTATGGTGTCTGGCTATCCTCTTGTTTTTTCGAGCGAATTTTTTCAATCACAAAAAAGACTGGATTTTATTGGGACTCGTTCTTGGAGCCGGAATGATGTGTAAATACTCTATCATTCTTTTAGTAATAACCATGATTCTTTATCTCTGTTGGGAGCGGAATTCACGAGCTTTATGGAAAACATTGGGGCCATGGTTGACGACTTTTTTTGCGATACTGGTTTTTTTGCCCCATTTAATTTGGCTGATTCAACATGATTTTCCATCGTTGAATTATGCTTCCGAGACATTAACCGGAGACCAGACCATATTCAATCATATAAAAATGCCGTTTGTTTTTCTCGCGAACCAATTATTTTTAATTCTGCCAATGATTATTTCTCTTTTTCCACTACTAGGATTTTTCTGGCAGTTGAAATGGCGGAAATATGACCTCGAAACCATAGATGGTGTAATCACCTGTTTTAGAAGCCGGTTTTTATGTTTTATGATTGTAGTTCCTGTTATTCTTCAATTAGTAATACTTGTTCTGGGGGGAGGGGCGAATATTCGCACGGCACATGGTTCGGTTTTATGGCCGTTAATTGTTCTTTGGTTTGTTCAATCGTTTGAGGTTCGGACCGGTTGGAAGCCGATTAAAGAGACGTTGATTTTGACGTTTCTGGTTTTAGGTATTATTATCATTTCTTTTTGGGGGGATTATCAATTCCGTTATTGTTTTACAAAAGATCCATGTAAATCCCATTTTCCGGGACGTTCTTTAGCACTCGCCTTGGACCGGAAATGGTCGGAGTATTCACAGGCGCCATGTCCGTACCTTTCGGGAGAATGGCGCATCGCGGGAGAGGCAGCGCTTTATATGAAGGGGCGTCCTTCGGTTCTTTGTTATTATGAAGGAATAGGCAGGGGAGGACCTCCACTTGGTTTTTGGGCAACAGAAGACGATCTGGATCAAAAAGGGGCGATTATCGTTTGGGAGGCTGGAACTGGATCGCCAGAGTCCGATGTTCCCGATTATTTGAAGACACATTTTCCCCGGGCGGAAGTCCGACCGGAAATAGTTAGTATTCCGTGGAATACAAAAACAAAATTAGAGCCGTTACGCCTTCGGATTGCGGTTATTCCACCGTCCCGGTAAAAATACCAATTACAGAATTTAGCAAATATTAAAAAATTTTTTTATTGAAACACAGGAGTTCATCAATGAAGTGCATTTCTTTTTTTATTGTTGCGGTTGTTTTGGGTTTTTCCCTAGCTTCCGATCTGTCACCGCTTTTGTCCGGAGATGCAGGGCGATGGGATTTAATGGAGTATGGAGTTAAAGCCGATAATGAATTCGATAATACAGCAATCATTCAAAAAGTACTTGACGAGGCGGGCAAGGCGGGAGGAGGAATCGTGACCCTGCCGTCCGGGCGCTTTGTTGTGAAGGGGACATTATCCATACCTGCCGGTGTTACTCTTGAAGGAACCTATCGGGTTCCTCCCACTATTGATAATGTCAAGGATAAACCGACCGGAACATTTCTTCTCGCTTATGCCGGTCGAAATCAGCCGGATGGTCCTCCGTTTATCCGACTCGCCGGGAATAATAGTTCTGTTTGCGGAATGATTATTCTCTATCCGGAATGGGACAGAAAAGATATTCCTCCGGTCCCCTATCCACCTTGTATCGAATCGAGTGGAACCACGAATGTGGCAATTCAGAACTGTTGTCTTCTTAATCCTTATGAAGGTATAAAATTAGTTGGAGCGGCGCGTCATTTGGTTCGTAATGTGACGGGATATCCCATTAAACGGGGACTGTTTGTCGATTGTTGTTTTGATATAGGTCATATTGAAAACATTCATTTCTGGCCGTTTGGGGTTATCTATTTACCGGACGATCCCTATTGTAAATGGATAAATCTGAATGGAGTTGCGTTTGAATTTGCCCGAACCGACTGGCACTATGTCTTTAATACATTTTGTTTTGGCTATGGAGTAGGTTACAAGTTCAGTAGTTATGAAGATGGGCCGACGAACGGTAACTTTCTGGGACTTGGGGCCGATTCCTGTCAGAGAGCCGTACTTGTCGAAGATGCCCAGCCTGCGGGCCTCCTGATTACAAATGGAGAATTTGTCGGTCGGTGGCAGAGTGAAAATGCGATTTGTCTTGAAATAGGAGAAAAATGTAAAGGCAAGGTTTCTTTAACGAACTGTTCTTTTTGGGGACCTATTCAAACATGTGTCGAAATGAAGGCTTCATCAGGACAGTTTACGGCCAACTCCTGTCATTTTGAGAATTGGGATACCGGACAGGAAGGTTATCCGGCCATTGCTGTTTGTTCCGGAAAAACGATAGTCCAAGGTTGTACTTTTGCACAATATGGAACGCATGTTAGAGTTGATTCTGCGGCGCGCAGTGTTCTTCTATCGACAAATCAGGCGCCTGGAGGTTTTCATATGGAAGGTGACAGGACTCGGGTTCGTACCGCTGCCAATGAAGAAAATGACATGGAGTTGGTAAAAGGAGCCGTGGAACACTATCGGTTTGGATTGGGAACTGGTCCCGATTGCCGATTCGTTCGGAAATGGTATTCAGGCGAAACTCGACAGAATGAAGGTAACAGCTTCTCGTTTCGTTGGTCGCATGGGATCTCCGAATTTGTTCTGCCTGTTGTCCCCCATAAAGAATACCAGATGCAACTATCGATCATGGTTCCAAAAAATGCTGTTATAGTTCCTGAATCTACCGGTATTTTTATGAATGATAAACGTCTCTCGCCCGTCTTCAACGAGGGGGAACAACATATTATGGTGACGATTCCTCCTCAAATTAATGATGTTGTTACTCTTCAACTTCGCAGTAATGGTTGGGTTCCGAAAAATACGGATAAAGGATCCAAGGATTATCGCGAACTCGGAGTACAAGGAATGGAAGTCATTATGAAAGCTAAAGATACTGCAATCCCTCTCTATAATGTCCAATAGTTATCCGAAATACAAAATACGTCACTCTTGACCGATATTCTTGTTCTGCCTGTAAAGATACAACCGGATTACAGGCAGGAGGTTAAAACAGGAGAGTTTTCATTTTCGACTTAACTTTAGAACGTGTTTTGAAGACAATGGTGGATGTAATATCTTTACATCCTTGTAAAGAGATCCAATAAATTTTTATTCGTGTTATTGCAAAACACTTTTTATTTCGTTAAACTATCTGTTAAAGTAAAAATTGAGTCTGAATTGACAATTTTACCTAAAATTGGAAAAAAGGAGCGTTTTTGATGGTTTGTTTTAATAAAATAAAAGATATCCTGTCAGGTTTTCCATGGCAGTATTTATTTTTATCAGCATTGATTTTTGTTGTGCTGGGGTGTGAAAAAAGTAATAGCAAGACATTTGTTTCAGATTCTTCATCCCCTTCCTCTAAAGTGTCGTCTTCAAATATCGATAATTCCCGTCCGTGCTTTATCGTTAAGCCTGGTGAATCAATGGTGTCAGCACGAGATAAAATTCGTGATTGGCGGAAGAAATCGCCGGATAATGCAACGCGTATCGCCGAAGTATTTATAGAAGGTGATATTAAATTTTTCGATGCTCCCCTGGAATTGGGGCCACAGGACAGTAATGTCATCTGGAGCAGTTTTTCCGGAGAAAGAACGAAAGTAACTTTAATGCGCGGAAGAAAAATAACCGATTGGAAGATCAACGAAAAAGGATGGTTTGAAACCCAAATACCGGCCGTAGCCGACGGTTCCTGGTGGTTCGATCAACTCTATGTCAATGATCATCGGGCTGTTCGCGCGAAAACGCCGAATCGATTCTGGTATTATGTTGGCGATTCGGTCGATTTTATGATCGATCCGAAGACGAACAAGGAGATCGATGCCTCCCATCGTGCTTTTATTCCCCGTCAAGAGCAATTATCTTTATTCGAGACGATAACAAAGCTCGATCCGGAAAAGTATCCGATAAATGATATCCAGATCCGTTTTTTCCATTCCTGGGCCTCGTCGAAACATCGAATAGGCAGTTATGATCCGAAAAATCAAACAGTCCTTTTAACAGGAGACGCATGTTGGACACTTGATAGTTGGGGTCGAGGCAAACTGCGTTATGAAGTGGAAGGAATTCCGGAAGCACTTGATATTCCGGGTGAATTTCTTTTGAATCGGGAAGGTACCCTGCTCTATATTCCACGAAAAGGCGAAACATTGGAAAATACGACTTTCTATGCACCGGCAAATTCCAACACGTTCGAAGATAACGGTTTTCTTCGTATAACCGGAGATCTGGATGCAATTAAACTCGAAGAAAACACGTCCGATAATTCCCCCCTGTTTGTTCAGAATATAACCTTTCATGGAATTAATTTTGAATATGACTCGTTTCAACTTCCGGAAGCAGGTTTATCCAGTGGCCAGGCGGCAATAAAGACTCCAGTATCCATTTATGTCGAAGCGGCGCGAAATATTAAATTTGAACAATGCCGACTGGCCCATCTTGGTGGCTATGCGTTCTGGTTTCATCGTGCCTGCCGTCAATGTCAGGTTCATCAATGTTTTATGGATGACATGGGAGCAGGTGGCGTTCGTATCGGTACCGCGACCGGAGATAATGCCGATAATATCTTAACCAGAAATATGGAAGTCACCGATAATGTTATTCACGACTACGGTCAAATAGAAGCGAGTGCCATCGGAGTCTGGCTCGGTCATACGGCCGATAATAAAGTCTTGTACAACGATATTTCCAATGGTTTTTATACCGGAATTTCACTCGGTTGGGTCTGGGGATATGCGCCAAGTAAATCGGTTAATAATAAAATCGAATTCAATCATATTCATCATATCGGTCAAGGTGTTCTGTCCGATATGGGAGGGGTCTATTCACTGGGAATCTCGACCGGAACAACCGTCTCAAATAATAGAATCCATGATGTCTATTCCTATAATCGTTATGGACGCGGCGGCTGGGGCCTCTATACCGATGAAGGTTCCTCCAATATGACCTTCGAAAACAATCTGGTTTATCGCGTTCATACAGGAACCGTTCATCAACATTACGGTCAGGGAAATATCTTCCGTAATAATATATTGGCATATAGTCTGGATGGACAAATTCAGCGTTCCCGACATGAAGATCATCTCTCCTTTACCTTGGAGAATAATATAATATTGTGGGATCAGGGTCCCTTAACCAATAGTCAATGGGGGGTCAACGAAGGCCGTTATATTCTTCGAAACAATCTCTACTGGTTTACTGGAGAACCAAAAACACAGGAAGAAAAAGATCGTCTCTATTTCGATGGTCAATCGCTCGCCGACTGGCAGAAAAAGGGAAACGATATTGGAAGTCGGTTCGCCGATCCCAATTTCGTCAATCCTGAAAAAGGTGATTTTAATTTTAAAGACAATCAATTAAACGAGGCTGTTAAAGCAATCGGATTTAAACCGTTCAATTATAGCCTGGCAGGTCTTTCCGTTGAGTCCAAACAACGATGGGCTAAATATATGATAGACTTTGTTTATCCGGAAATCGAATTTGCAGACGATCCCCCCGCGCCTCTTCCCATCGTTTTAAGCGACGATTTCGAACGTTCCCGACGAACTCTTCTACCAAAATCCTCCTCGCAAACCCAAAATCTTAAACAGAACTGGACCCTCTCCGTTACGGAATTGGATCAAAATGGCAAGGTGGGACGTTCCATCGTTAAGTCGAAAGAGGTTCCGTTTGTCTCCGACGATTGGTTCGACCTCAATTGGTTCGGTTTTTGTTCTCTGGGAACAAAAGACACAACGATCGATATCGATAATATCTCAATGATCGAAAAAGTAACGGCAGAAGATAAAGGGAAAAACATTATTGAAGAAAATTTCGATAATGCCTCAAAATTACCGGTTTCCGGAGCAGCTATGCACGGAGAAAATCGGTCGAACGCATTTACACTTCCTTCAGATGGAAAAGGTAAATATCTTCGTTTAACCGACAGTCCCGATTTTCAATCGACCTTTAATCCCCATTTCTATTATGAATTGGATCGATTGAACAAACTCGTAAAAGTAACCTTCGATGTCCGTGTTTCTTCGGGAGCCATTTTCCATATCGAAGGAAGAGATCGTATTCAAAATGGACGTTATCGAATTGGTCCATCCCTTTTGCTGTCAGAAGGAAAAATCCAGGCGGGATCGACCGAGTTGGGAATCATCCCGGAAAATCAATGGGTTCGAATTGAAATGGAGTTTCCGACAGGAGAAAACCGGATACGGCCAGCCTGCCAGATTGTTACGGAAAAGGACAATAAATTCCTCCGTATAAACGATAATGGTCAATATAAATTTCAATATGAACCCTTTATAACCTATGCGCCGGGATATACTTCCGGAACGGCTTGTGTACGTTTTCGATTACGATTATCAAAAGATGCTGTTTTCTTTACGGAGGGACGGGATAATAACTCTCCCTATCGGACCTGTATCCAAGTTTTTTTTGATAATGAGAAAATAAAAATTTCCGGGACGGAACTAGGAAAATATCGTTCGGAACAATGGTATGAAGTCACCTTGCGAATTCCCATTGCAGCCGGTAATCAGAAGAAATGCGAATTATCGATAGCGGAAATAAAAGACGACGGTACTGTATCAGCACCCTTTATCGATAAAAAAGATATAGCAATAGCCAATCCACAGTGGAATGGACTCTTCTGGTATGGTTTTGTTGCCAATGGCACTAAACCGGCTACGATTGATTTGGATAATATTGATATCCATCTTCAATAATTCTGTTTTTAAAACAAGTAAAAACGCCTGTTTACGAGAGGCGAACAAGCGGTCATTCAATTGGCTTAACATAATCAGGAGATATGTCAGTGAAACAATATATTTTAGTACTATTGTTTTTTATAGTCGTTTCCCTTTCAGGACAGGGGGAGGAGTCCTTTTTAACGCCGTGGCCCGCGGACGTTCCACTTCCGAATCCGGAGGAGGTTGATTTTCCGACAGGGGCCGTTCATACCATAGTACAAGATTGCGACAAGGATCCAGATTACGGTTTTTTGCATGAAACGGCGGTTAGTGTCTGGCAAAACGAGGTTATAGTCGCCTGGTACAATAATATTAAGCAAGAACTTCAAGGTAAAACTCTTCAGCGAGCCCGAAGAAGTCGAGATGGCGGTAAAACATGGTCTGAACCGGAAATCATAATGGACCGGGATAATGCGAAGGGATTAATGTATGTTGGAATTCAGTTTTTGGTTCAGGACGGTAATTTATATGCCTTTTCCAATCAGGAACATGGAACGGAACGTCCGGTAGACTGTCTGCTTTTATCCTGGAATGAGAAAGGAAAAGTATGGAAGGAACTTGGTCCCGTGGCTCCCCGATTTTTGTCAATGCAGCAGCCGATTGCTATGGATAATGGTAACTATATAATTTCCGGAAGTTATAATCCTACACCCGGAGCCATTAACGGGATCATTCCAACCGTCTATATTTCTCAAGGTAAAAATCTGTCGAAACCATGGCATCGTTATTTGATGGATACGGAATATGTCAATGTATTTGCGGAAACGGCTGTTATTGTCGATGGTCCCAATATATTGGGTGTTACCCGACGGGAAGATAGTCCCTGGCCAAATTTCTATGAGAGCGTTGATTATGGAAAAACATGGCGCAAAATAGAGAATAAAACATTTATGGCAAGTTGTTCCAAATTTTCTGCCGGTACACTTTCCAACGGTGTCAAATACATTCTCTATAATCTGCCCGATTTTCAGAAAGACAGTAAAGGACAGGTAATACCGACCAGTATAAAGATCAATCGTCGCACACTCGTTATGGCTACGGCACAGCCGGGGGAAAAGGCCTTCTCGAAAATATGGAAGATATCGGACAATACAACCGTGAATAAAAATCATGAATCGCATTATCCTTGTGCCGTGGAGTACGAGGGAAAATTATATATAACCTATACCGGTCGGCATACGCTTCGTAATTGCAGTCTGACCGTTATTCCCGTTGATTCGTTTAAACAATAAAAGAGATAATAAAAAGGAGTTTGTAATGGAAAGAAGAACGTTTTTAAAGGAGAGTATGGCTATGGCAGTATCGGGAATGGCCCTCAATTCCATGGCCTTTGGAACCGTACAGGAAGGTAAAAAAAGTCAGATAGCACTACAGGTCTATTCCGTTCGGCAGGCCGCCGCTAAAGATCTCCAGGATACACTTAAAAAAATCGCCACTGCCGGATATCCTGCCGTGGAATTCGCTGGATATTATAATCATGAAGCAAAAGAAATTCGTAAAATGCTGGATGATTTAGGCTTAAAGGCGATTAGTACCCATTTGGGACTTCATCAGCTTTTATGTGATGAATTTGATAAAACAGTTGAATTTGAAAAAATACTTGGTAATAAAAATCTCGTCGTAGCGGGCGGGTTCGCCGATTCCAGTTCGTTCGATGCCGGTAATCGTATGTTGGCAAATCTCTTTAATGAACTGTCCATAAAAGCGGAAAAAGTCGGAATGAAGGTCGGTTTCCATGCCCATAGCGGTGATTTTACCCGATTTAAAAACGATACCGCATGGAATCATCTCGTTGCTCGTACCAGAAAAGAAGTTATTGCTGAAATGGATATCGGTAACTGTCTCTCCTGCGGTGCCGATCCCTATGAAGCTATCGAAAAAGCACCCGGACGTAGTGAACTGCTCCATATGAAATCGTTCGGAACTGTTGCCGCTACTCTCATTGGCGATCCGGATGATAAAGTCGATTGGAAGCGTATCCATAAAGCAGGACATGGTAAAGGAGGAACCCAATGGTATATTATCGAACAAGAAGCCTTCGCCGCAAATATGCCCCCCATGAAAGCTATTGAAATCTGTATAAAAAATCTGCGAGATTTGGGTTTTTAGTTTCGGTAATAATAGCCAAATAATATTATATACTGTACGACTAATATTATATACTGTATGACTAATATTATATACTGTACGACGTTATAAATTCGGCATTTCCTGGGAGTACGGACGCCATGCCTGACGGCAGGCAGGTCTCGTCTGCATCCTCCAAAACAGGTGTCTCGCCTGTTTTGAAAAATGGACTTTTATAACGACCTTGAGTGCATATTTCTTCTATAACTTAATATACACCTGTGTCCGTAATTATTTATGGATTATACAGGTGTGTATTTAGATGGGTGAATTGGTCATTTCTACAGAACTGATCATTTCTACAAGGAGTGTATACTGTACGACGTTATAATTTTGGCATTTCCCGGGAGCACGGACGCCATGCCTGACGGCAGGCAGGTCTCGTCCGAATCCTCCAAAACAGGTATCTCGCCTGTTTTGAAAAATGGACTTTTATAACAACCTTGAATATATTTCTACAGGGAGTGTATCATTGGCCCTGTGGAAGAGGTGTTTGGACTAAAACTTTTATTAACAAAAAATGCAGGGTATAAATATTCCATAATATTTTTTACCCGATCTGTTGCCAGAAATTAAACTTTTTGTTATGCTGGTAGAATGGATGGAATTTATTCAATAGTCAGACCATTGATGAAAGGAATTTGAAAATGGGAACGCGAGTACCAATGAATCCGGAATTCCGCAAACGGAAGGAAATGAGAGAAAAACTTGAATTGAGTACTGCGGAAATGGGACTATCGGTCCGAACGACCAATTGTCTGGATGAACAGGGAATAACAACGGTAGAGGCACTTCTCAAATGTAGACGCGCCGATCTTCTGGCAATTCCTAATTTTGGCGAAAAAACGTTGGAAGAAGTTTATCTTGCCTTGGAAAAACTCGGTTTTTATCGGAAGAATCGCAGATTTGGCAATAATCAACAGGAATAATAACAGGAATCAAAAGGAGAAAACCATGTCGAAACATTGGTTTGCTTTAACATTGTACTTTTTATTAAGTGTTATGCTATTAACAACAAGTGCATCCGCACAGGAGAAAAAAACGGTTACGGATAGAGTTCTTCGAATCGGTATTATCGGAACGACGACCTCCCATGTGCCTGCGGCATTGACGTTATTCAATAGCGAGAAACCAACGTTCAAAACGAAAGATGGAGCGGAAATATGCAAGAAATTTCGTGTAACGGGAGTTTATGTCGGTGGTATGCCCGATAATGACAGTAGTTGGACGCGCCGTGAAAAATATTCCCAGGAAGCGCTTAAAGCCGGGGCTAAAATCTATCCGACTGTTGAAGAACTTGTCCAAAACGTCGATGTTGTTTTCCTGGAAAGTGTTGATGGACGTCCTCATTTGGAGCAGGCGAAACCGGTTCTAGCAGCTAAAAAGCCGATGTTTATCGATAAACCGATCGCCGGTTCCCTGGCGGACGCCCTGGAAATTGTCCGTTTGGCGAAGGAGAATAATGTTATGCTTCTCTCTTCCAGTTCCCTTCGTTATGTAACCGGATTTCAGGATATGCGTAATTCCAGACCCCTGGGTAAAATCTACGGTTGCGAAGCCTTTAGTCCGGCCTCTTTAAACGAAAAACATCCTGATATGTACTGGTATGGAATTCATGGTGTCGAATCTTTATTTACAATTATGGGCCCTGATTGTATTTCCGTATCACGAACCAAAACAGCGGATACCGATTTTGCTGTTGGTATATGGAACGATAATCGAATTGGGACATTTCGAGGTATTCGAAAGGGCGGTTCCGGCTATGGGGCCAAGGTCTTTTGTGAAAAAGGGATTCAAGAGGCGGGTACCTATGAAGGTTATGAACCGATGTTCGTTGATGTTTGCAAATGTGTTTTAGCAGGAAAACCTTCGATAGATATTAATGAAACGATTAATATTTATGCCTTTATGTCGGCTGCCGATGAAAGTTGGAAACAAGGTGGAAAACATATCTATCTCAAGGATACCATAGAAAAAGCGCGTAACGAGAAGCAGTATACTGTTAATCTTGTCCTAAACAAAGAGGGCGAGGCGACCTGGAATAATGAAGTAATTGACTTGGACGCCATTCCGGCCAAAATCGAGGCGAAAAAGTCTGATGGGACCGTTGTCCGCATTATTATCAATAATCGTGCTGGAGCCTCTTTTGAGATCGTTCAGAAATATCTCAAGGCGGTTGATAAAGCCTATGTTGCCAATTATCTTTATTGATCTTTATGGTTTGGCGGAAAAATCACAACCTTAAAATTCAATATTGACGGATGACAAATATTGACGGGTGACAAATATTGACGGATGACAAATAATGACAGAGGAACAAATAATGAAAAAGTGTTTGAGTAGGATAATAATGTTCGGTCTTGTCGTTTTAGGTATTATGATCATAATCGGGAATCAGGCAAGCGCTGTAGAGATATCCGTAAAGGGGGAAGGGGAAGCTATTTCTGTACAAACGCTATTAACGGAGATGCTGAACAGGGATGCCCTGACACGAATGGCCCACTATACGGACAAACAGGCTAGTAGTTACGACCGTAAAGCAAAAGGACCGGATCAGGATTGGTTTGCCAATAATGATGCAAGTCAGTTTGTACGGCAGGAGAAAAATGCCGGTCGTGATGAATGGGTTCTGATCGACGAGGAAGGTCCTGGGGCTCTTGTGCGGTGGTGGATTACTGCTCCCAACTATAAAACGACGTTTCGAATCTATATGGACGGAGAGGACAAGCCTTCTTTCGAAGGACAATGCGATAAAATGATCGGGGGTGATCTGTTAGCCCGGGCTCCGTTATCCTGTGAATGTTCCCGTGGTCGTAATTTATATCTGCCCATTCCCTATGCGAAACGAATTAAAGTTACTTGTGACCGTATGCTGGAACAAAAAAATCTTTATTATCAGATCAACTATCGAACTTGGCCGAAAAATACTCCGGTAAAATCACTGTCTTTAAATGAACTTCAGAGTGCTCCTGTTCAGAAATTACTGAATATGGTTTATATGCAGATGGAGAAAGATACGATATCGGAAGAACTTCCATTTGTTAGTAATGGTACACTTCGTTCGAGTGGTCCGGGAACCATTACCAGTGTTTCGTTACAAGAAGGGCCGGCAGTTCTTGCGTCATTTTCTCTGAAAATGACGGCGGAGGATATGCCTAAAGCACTGCGTGGAACCCTTCTTCTAATCGAATTCGATGGGCAGGAAACGGTCTGTTGTCCCGTAGGTGATTTTTTTGGTTCCGGAGTTGGTGTTAATCCCCATAAAACACGTTATACGACCATTAAGGCCGATGGTACAATGGTGTCCTATTGGCCAATGCCATATAAAAAGAAGTTGAAAATGACCTTTATAAATATTGCGGGCGGGAATATTGTCATGGACTTCCAAACAAAGGTGAAGAACTGTGAATGGACGGACGATACGCTTTATTTCCATTGCAATTGGCGGCAGGAACGCGGAATACAGACTCTTGCCGGAAAAGGGACCAAAGACTGGAACTATATTGAGATTTCCGGAAAAGGCAAATATGTTGGTGATGTTTTGACTCTTGTCAATTCGGCTCCGGAATGGTGGGGCGAAGGCGACGAAAAGATCTATGTTGACGGGGAGAAATTTCCGTCTCATTTTGGAACCGGAACGGAAGATTATTATGGTTATGCCTGGGGGAGTTCCTCGTTTTTCGAATCTCCGTTCCATGCGCAGCCACGTGCTGAAGGACCGGGCAGTTTTGGTAATGTAACCAATTTGCGTTATCGGGTTCTGGATGATATTCCCTTTACGAAAAAGTTCAAATTCGATATTGAAGTCTGGCATTGGGCAGCAACCAAGGTCGATTATGCTGTTTCAACCTATTGGTATGGTGATGCCGATTCAAAAATGGTCAATGGACCTACGAAAGACGATATTATCGAGGAGGCCAAATCGCCTGTTTCCTATCATAATAAAATGAATATCAAATATGGTAATTTTGTGATTAATGACTTCTACAATGGTACATTGCAAATTCAGAATATGGCATCTTTTGAACGTGGAGACTATCATTGGAAGGATCAAAAGCAACTCTGGTGGACTAATACCAAGGTCGGCGATAAATTGGATATTACGGTTATTAATGACAAACAAAATCCATCGACCATGACAATTGGTCTAACGAAGGCGATTGATTATGGACTTGTTCAGTTTTATTTGAATGATAAAAAAATCGGTCAGCCAATCGATCTTTATAATGCGAAGGGTGTTATTTATACATCCTGTACAATGCAGAATCTACCGCAACTAGCGAAGGGACCCGTTAAATTGACCATTGAAATTGTTGGGAAAAATACCGAGTCGATTGGTACCATGTTTGGAATGGATGTTGTTAATTGGAAATAACGTTCCCAAATGGTAAAAAGGGAATTTCCATCCGCAGATTTTAGTGGGTTATATTTCAGTTAAAAATGATTGCAACGACAGTTGCGTTTATGTCGATAAAATTTATGTCGATAGAAAATTTCCCACAAAATCAATTTTGAGTTATGTTATTGTGAAATTATGTTATTGTGAAATTATGTTATTGTGAAATTATGTTATTGTGAAATACATTCTTTTTTGTGAAGTCATTCTTTTTTGTGAAGTCATTGGTATTTATTCGTGAAATTCGTGGTTTGTCAAACAATCTAATTTCAAGTAGGAGTGGATGACCGATCATGTTGACATCTCCTTTTTTAACGGGTGAAAAAGGGCCATGAAATTTGAGGCGAAGACCTTTTAATCGTTTATATACTCAAGGCCGTTAAAAAGTCTATTTTTCAAAACAGGCGAGACGCCTGTTTTAGAGGAAGACGAGACGTCTGCGCTCCCAGGAAATGCCGAATTTATAACGTCGTACAGTATATTTTAGAGATTTTTCTTTTTAAGTTGAGGTGGTAGAGCATTTTTCATGGCGTTGTATGCTGTTTGAACGGCATCTTCACTGATATTGCATCCCATACGGAATACAGAAATTTTCGTCAATAATTGGTTGAGATGTATCAGGAGAAGATTCATATTTTCAGCGATATTGGGGCGAACTGTCTGTTCGAGGAACAAGGAGATTGATTCCTTGGGTGAAATTTGTTTAATCCAATTGTCGGGAGATTGTTCGATAAAAGTGATACCGCGCAGAGGCACTTTAATATCGAGATTTTTATCGCTTTTTCCGGACCAAGGGGTTCCGTAGGCGAAGAATTCTCCTTGAAAATAACGAATAGCCGGTTTATCGTCATTTATGATAAAGGCGTTTTGTTCTCCGAAGAAATGTTGCCATTGTTCGGTATGAGTCGATTTACCTGTTCTACAATTTGCGGAGAAGAGATAGGCGTTATTTTCAAAAGCGACGGCAGAAGCATGGAGCATCATTCCTTGATATTTTAGTAGTTGGGTATAGAAAATGGTGCCGGTCAGGAGGTATTCACATTGTTGTCGATCAAGCAGGAAGTATTTTTTCTGCATATTTTGGAGTGCCGTTTCAGAATAATCAACGATAATATCCGGAGGATTGGGACAATCGGTTCGATAGGCGTTTGAATGACGAATTAATAAATTACCTTCCATTTTGATTTGGACCAGGAGTTCTGCAATTCTATAATTTGACAAAATAAAACCTCTTGATGTTGTGAAAACTTTTTGATATTAACAGTACAAGTTGAGGACCGTACAAAACGCATTCAGGATCTTTCCATCCAATTATTATAGATAAAAAATATATTAATACAAGATAAAACAGAATGATTTCTCTTTTGGGGGGGTTGCGATAATTGGAAAATTTGTAATAATGAATAATAATTGGATTAAACATAATCGTGGTATATTGGGGTAAAGGAAGCAGTGTGCAAAACTTGATGGTGATATACCAGGACAAAATAGAGTGATAGAGGTTTTCAATGGTGGAATTGAAGCATTTGAAGGTGGAACTTCGGACGACGATCGGCAAGCGGAATAACAGAAGACTCCGCGAATCCGGAAACATTCCGGCAGTTCTTTATGGTCACAAGAAGGATAACGTGTGTTTAACGACCCCGGTTGAGGAGATGGAAGCGGTATTGCGTCATGGCAGTCGTTTTGTTATCTTAACCGGAGCGGTAAACGAGCGTGCCTTTATTAAGGAATGTCAATGGGATACATGGGGACTGAAAATTCTTCATGTCGATTTTACCCGGGTTAGTGAACATGAACGAGTTCATCTTTCTGTTCCATTGGAATTACGGGGAGAGGCGCCTGGCGTCAAGGACGGTGGTGTGCTCATGCAGGTACTTCATACAATCATGATCGAATGCGAGCCGTCAACAGCTCCTGAAAAGATTCCTGTGAATATTAATCATTTGGAATTTGAAAAATCAATTCTGGTTTCCGAACTGACACTTCCGGAAGGCGTAAAAGCATTAACGGAAGGTTCGACGGTTATCGTTGAATGTGTTCCTCCAACCGAAGAAGTGGAAGAGGGGGAAGTTACGGGCGAAACTGGTGCGGAAGGTTCAGAGCCGGAAGTTATCGGGCGCAAAAAGGAGGAGGGGGAAGAGGAAGAAAAATAACCTCTTCCTTGCCGTATGAATTGGAAATCAATTCTCTGTTTTTGTCATTGGGGGACCAAGGAGTTCATGAAACCGGACAGACTTGTTGTCGGATTGGGAAATCCGGGCGACAAATACAAAGGGACACGACACAATATAGGGGCAATGGTTCTAGCGGAATTGTCACATCGTGTATCTACGGGAAACGTACAAAACCGATTTCATGGAAATGTTGTTGAAGGCAAGTTTGCGCAAAAGAATATCTTGTTGTTATGCCCGACAACTTTTATGAATCTCAGTGGGACTTCCGTGGCGGAGACAGTTCGTTTTTTCAAACTGAACGCGGATCAAATCCTGATTGTCTGTGATGATTTGGATCTTCCGGTCGGAAAAATACGAATGCGGATAAATGGCGGAAGCGGTGGCCAAAAAGGATTAAAAGACATTATTCAAAAAGTCGGAACGGAGGTTTTTCCCCGTTTGCGTGTTGGAATAGGTCGCCCTCCAGAAAAATGGGATACTGCCGATTACGTTCTCTCCGGTTTTCGTAATGATGAAAAAGAAAATATTACGTTTGCCATAAAGAGAGCTGCGGATATGGTTGAAAAGTGGATTGCCGATGGTCCGGATGCCGCCATGAATCAATACAATGCTTAATGAAATATATCAGGAGTTATAAAATTGACTGAACAACATGTTTATGAAGGTACTTTCATTTTGGATCCCGAATTCTACAACAAGGATCCGGAAGGAGTCACAAAACCGTTATCCCAGACAATTGAAGCGCTGGGGGGGACGGTTCGTGTCAGCCGTTTATGGGATGACCGTAAATTGGCATATCCCATTAAAGGCAAGACACACGGTATTTACTGGCTTGTCTATTTCCGTATTAATACGGAAAAGACTGTCGATTTAAATCGTCAGTTCCAACTTAACGGAAACATTCTTCGTTTCCTGTTACTGAAAATTGATCCTCGTCTTGAGGAAATTATAGTTGAACATGCTATGCATGGACCTATTAAAAAGGAAGAAACTGCTCCAGTTGAAGATCATGATCTTTATGATGGAGACGATGAAGATGATGATGAAGATGACGTCGATGTGGTCGACGCAATTGAGGAAGAATAGGAAGAATTTTATTTTCCGTTCATAAAAAGAAAGGACGGTACTCATGGCAAGTTATAATCGCGTAATACTATTGGGTAACATAACAAGAGATCCCGAATTGCGTTTCATTCCCAATGGAATGGCGGTCGTTGATATTGGTTTGGCCGTTAATGATCGACGAAAAGATGCTAGTGGAAACTGGTTCGATGAACCAACATTTGTAGATGTAACGCTTTTTGGACGAAATGCAGAAATTGTTTGTGAGTACACCAAAAAGGGTTCGCCTATCTTAATAGAAGGGCGGCTCAAAATGGATACATGGGAAACGGATGGGCAAAAACGTTCGAAAATAAAGGTTATTGGCGAACGTGTTAACCTTGTTGGGGGAAGAAATCAAAATGCTGGAGATGGCCAATCTTCGGGACGACCTGGCGGTTATAGTCAACCTTCCCAGGGCGCCTATAATTCTCCGTCCGGCAATTATGGACCATCCTCAAGTAATAATAATTATGGATCTTCAAATACGGCTGGTGGATATGGAAATGGGACAGGAAATTTTGAAAATGCGCCTGCGTCTCCTGATGTACCGCCGGAAGATGATATTCCATTTTAATTCACCTATTGTTTTTGGATAATGAATTTTAAAAAGATTGATCCTTTAGGATGATTTCATAAATCTGTTTAAAGGAGATCTTTTACTTTCCCAAAAAACATAATTTAAAATTTAACATATTTCAGAATCGTTAGATTCGTTTACAGGTTATAAAATGTTGATTGAAAAGAATAAAAGAGCCAGAGCAAGTAAAAGACGTGGAAAACGTCTGCCGAAAGGGGCGAATGGCAGTGTTACACTCCTTTTGATTCAAACGGTGGATCCGCTTGGAAAACAGGGAGAAATCGTTGAAGTTCGACCTGGTTATGCACGTAATTTCCTGATTCCACAGGGACTAGCAACCTTTGCGACAGAACATCATCGTCGTATGGTGGAAAAACATAAAGCAAAACTTCGTGAAATTAATAAACAGCGTTTGGCTGGTCTTCAGAGTATTGCCGATCTTATTCGGACGAAAAATATTTCCATTGAAGTCAATGCAAATGAAGAAGGCTTTTTGTATGGATCTGTTGGCGCGGATGAAATTGTTCGCGTATTAAAAGTGGAAAATGTCGAACTAACACCTGATCAAGTTCGTCTGACCGGTCCCATCAAAGAGGTTGGAAAATATGTTGTTAATATTTACCTCGGACACGATATCGAAAGTGAATTAAAACTTTGGGTTATTCCGGTAAAGAAAGAGCAAAAGCCGCAGAAGTAATTTTGATGAATCTGATTCTTGTGCGTATTGCAAATAAAAAAAGAGAATACAGTGGTATGTATTCTCTTTTTTTATTGATACTCAAGACTGTTATTGATACTCAAGACTATTATAAATTTCTTTTTTTTAAACAGGCAGGACGTTGTTTGTTTGGGAGGAGGGGGACGAGACGTTCGTACGCGCAGGAGAGACAGTCTTGTAACGTCCTGAAGTATATGTTCAGGAATTATTGGTTTTTTTGACATTGCATCCACAATTGCATTCAAAGATAGACATGGATTCATCGTCTTTTTTAACAGTTATATTACCGGGGAATTCTTCTTGTTCCGTTTTATTTGAGGTGGCGATCTGACAAAGACGTTGCCATTGACTTCGACCCATTTCACCCAAATGCCATTTCTGTTCCTTCCATAGAGAGCGAAAAAAGATACCAATGGAAAAAGAATCGTTTTTTTTAAGTTCGGAGAGGTTGATAATAACTTCCGTAGTATTCTGCATCATGATCACTTTTTGACGAATCAGATCACCACGACACAGATCCTGTCGGGTTACATCTTCTGCCAATTGAGAGAGACGAAGAAGTGCATTCTGCCATCGGTCGGGAAACAGTTGTTCCAGGACGGGGACCAAATCATGTCGAATACGATTTCTCAAGTAGGCATCTGTCTGATTGGAGGAATCGTTTCGAAAGGACTGGTGAATGGAATCCAGATAATGGAGTATTTCTTTTCGATCAAGGTCGAGAAGAGGTCGAATGATGACAATGGAATCGTCTAAAGGACGTATTCTTGGAATGGCACAGAGTCCATCCAAACCGGTTCCTCGAAAGATACGTTGAATAATTGTTTCCAACTGGTCATTTTTCGTATGGGCTGTTGCGATATAACGGGCGCAGTTTTTTTGGGCCATTTCGCGTAAAAACTGATATCGAATTTCACGAGCCGCATTTTCCCAACTTCCGGTTCTTTGAACCATTTCTTCCAACTGACAGGCTTGAATCGTTCGTTCCTCAAAAGTCAGACCGTATTGTTCGGCAGTGTGCCGGACAAAAATTGCATCGCCGTCGGATTCAGTACCTCGTGTACCATGATTGACATGACCGACAACTAATTGACCGCACAACCCATATTGTCGGGCAAGTCGTGCAAACGCGCAGAGGAGGGACATACTGTCAGCACCTCCGGAAACTGCCAGGCAGAGGCGATGATAGCGAAGACGTTCCAGCAGTGGCCAGGCAGATTCAATTACATTTTCAGGGTTCTTCATCGTTTTTTTTAAAGGGAAAGGGGTTTTACAGCACGTTCGAGAATCCCATTCATCCAGGCGATAGCCAATCCATAGTTGGTAATGGGGACTTCCGCTTCCAGACAATGTGCGACGCGACAGAGCATTTCACGTCGATTCCACATACAGGCTCCGCAATGAATAACGAGATCCCAGGTTCGAAGTTCTTCCGGAGAGGTCGGAAAATCATGACCTTGAACATGACCGATTTCGAGATTTGGACCGACGACCTGCCGAAGCCAGCGCGGTATTTTCTCCGTTCCTATATCTTCGGTTATCGGATGATGGGAACACGCTTCCGCGATTAAGACTCTTGAGGTCTCCGATAGCGAACCAATGGCTCGGGCACCTTGAATCATTGTTTTGATATCACCTTTTTGCCGGGCAAAAAGGATTGAAAAAGAAGTCAAGGGAATTTCTTCCGGAACAGTTTCTGCTACGGTTTTAAAGGCTTGTGAATCGGTTACAACCAGGGCGGGAGGACGATTCATACAGTGGAGGGCCTCGGCCAACATATTTTCTTTAACGACAATACAACCCTGATCTCCATCCAGAAGATCACGTATCGTTTGTACTTGTGGCAGGATGATTCGGCCTTTGGGGGCCTCTTTATCTATGGGAACAACTAAAAGGGCCAGACTCTCTTTAGGTATGAGATCGGAAATAATGGGAGGAGGCGATAAAAATTCCTCCGGTACGATTCGGACAAGGGCGTCTTTTAAAGCGGCTATACCCTGAATGTCTGACGGGTTACCTGTTGCCGTTTGAACAAATGGAATATTTCGTTTTTCCAGATCTGCTATCAGGTTGGTGGGAACATTTTTCTGATCCACCTTGTTCAAAACGACCAGAATAGGTACATTTCGCGTCTTCAATTCCTGGACAATTTGTTCCTCAAAAGAGCTCCAAATTTTATCTTCTTCATTATTACGGGAGAGATCGACCACCAGGAGACCGATTTCCGTTCGATCGAATACTTGAAGAGTTTTGCGAATACGAAGTTCGCCAAGGGTACCATCGTCGTCGATTCCTGCCGTATCGATAAAGAGAACGGGACCCAACGGAAGGAGTTCCATAGGTTTTTCCACGGGATCGGTTGTAGTTCCGGCGACATTGGAGACGATAGATGTCATCTGACGGGTTAATGCGTTGAGAAGGGAAGACTTGCCCGCATTTCGACGACCGAAAATACCTAAATGAAGACGAAAACCTTTAGGTGTATTCATTTTTTAACTACTTTCTTTTATCTTTTTTCGTAACCGTTCACGGATATAAAGTGAAATCGCGGATAACACTGATTTTCACGGACAGTTTTTTGGCAAACAAACTTTTTATGATAAAATTATCTATTATAATAAATAAAAATGTTCAGTTTGTTATTGTACAATATTGTATTTTATGACAGACTATCTGTGTTTATCCGTGATATCCGTGGTTCCAAAATCGTTTGTGAATGGTTATCTTTTTTCTTTAAAAAATTTCTTTTTCATTGGGGAAAAAACGTTTGATTTCTTCCTGAACTGCCTCGGGCGAGTCGGAGGCATGAACGAGATTTTGGCGCATTGTGGGCGTATAGTCACCACGAATCGTACCGGGGAGGGCCATGGAACCATCGGTGGGGCCGACGAGATTGCGGACCACCTGAATGGCGTTTAATCCTTCCAGAATGAGTGCGATCAACGGACCACTTGTAATATAGGCCTCGATTTCCGGAAAAAATGGTTCATGGGCCAATGTTTTATAATGTATTTTGGTTAATTCAGGTGTCATTTGAAGCATCTTAAGGGCGACGATTTTTAGATTTTTTCTTTCAAATCGATGAAGTATTTCTCCGACCAAGTGACGTTGTAATGTATCCGGCTTTAGTAATACAAGTGTTCTTTCCATCGTTATTTCCGACTGTTGGGGTTTATGAATGATAAAGGAACGAATCGTATTCCTTCCTGTTATAATCCTGTTATAATATTGAGTATGGCTTAAAAGAAATGTTTGTCAAGGGTGCGGTATTCCGTTCCAGGAAAAAGAAGGTATAATAAACAGATGGTTAATTGATTTTTTGAACGATTGAAGATACTTCGTTCTTTGGCAAGATTATTTACGAGAAAGAAATACAATGTTAAACGCCAATTCACAATGTCCTGGCGGACGAAATAAAAGAATTAAAGACTGCTGTCCCGAGTTACTCAAGCCGCTCAACCAGATTTACGAAATGCTGGATGGTAAACAATATTCGGCTTGTCTGGCGGCGATCGAACGTTTGGAGGTAAATCATCCGGATTGTGATGGTCTTCTCATGGCAAAAGGTATTACCTATAGCGGTATGGATAAAAATGACGATTGTATATCGATTATGTTAAAGCTTGTCGAACGTAATCCGAAAAACCATAACGCATTATTTAGACTATGTTTGGCCTTGTTTGCCAAAAATGAATTTGATATCGCCTATCATTATTTAATCAATATGATTGAATGTAATGATACCAACGTCATTGAAATAGAGGATATCAGTATAATTCTGAAAATCTCGCGGATTTTGATCACAAATAAATATTATCTTCAGGCATCTGTGCTTTTGCATCCTCTTAATCGTTGTAAAGATATTCCGAAAGAAGTTCATGAAGAAGTCTATGAATTGATGGAAGCCATTCTCAATGACACATCAATTCAGCCGATTTTTAAAGATATCTTTATTGGAAAACCTTTTCCGGACGATTTTCAGGAGAAGGAAAAATACGCGAAGGCTTGCTTTCTCATGACAGTGTGTCATTTTAATGAGGCGAAGGTCCTTCTTGACGAATTGGAGCCACTAGCCAGGAGTTGGAGTGAAATCTATTTGGCACTAGCCAAAAATGCTTTTGTTCTATTCGATTTCGAAAAGGGGATCGAGTACTTAAAACAATATGCGGCGCAGGATTGTAAAGGTGCATCCGAGGAAGATCGTAAAGACGCTCTGATGCAGGCCCGATATTTTGAAGGTACCCTATGGGGAGATGATATCGTTCTGGTGGATCCTGTCTGGACGATCAACGATTTTAATTCGGTGGTGGAAACACTTCTTTCTGCTAGTGACTATATCAATATACCATATGATATGTCCCAATTACAGACGAGTGATAAAATGCCGCCGCAGAAGGTATTCGGTAAATTGGACCGGCCGCAGATTCGATGGCAGTCCGGAGATGGAATAATTGATCCAAAAGATCTTCCCCTCCTTCAGACGAATGTTTTACTATTTGGTCGGCGAACGGATAGGGAAGCGCAAATTCAATTTATGGACGTTCCGGAATCTGAAGTAGAAAAAATAGAGCAACATCTGCGTGAACTCCTGGGGGCTAAACTTGGCAGTTATGAAGGAATCGGATCTACTGAAGAAAATGATAGAAAATTGATTTCCGAAACTTTTCGTATGATGAATTGCAATTATTACTATCCCAAGAACTATCCGGTAACAAAAAAAGAGTATTACGATAGTATTTGTTGGTATCAGAAAAATGTTTTTTGCGCACAGTGGATTGATCATCCGTTGGGCATTTTAAACGGGAAAACACCTCGGGAAGCCGTTAAAGATGATTCGTTACGGATTCAACTTCAGGCGGCCTTGCATTATTTTTCGGTTATTTTCATTGAGCCCAATTATAACAAAGATACTGTTTCCACTCTTCGTCAATTGTTGGATCTTCCCGAGCCCGGTTTTTATCCGGTGGACGAAAATGATAAATGCAAGGCGACACTGGATATTATTAATATACACCCGGCCTGGCAATGGGATCGAATCGATTTTTCGCCTTTGACGCCCGATTTAATTGATTTATATTTTCAACTTTCCTATCAATTAAGGGTTGAGACGGTTTACGTGAAGTTAGCCAAACAGATTCTGACACGTCCTTTTACCAAAGAGTCTTTTGAACTGCGGGGAATCTGTTATCAAGCCATTATTCATACTCTGATAGAGCGACAGGATATTGATCAGGAATTGCCCCATTGGTTTGAAGAAATCTATAAAGAGTGTAAATTAGCGGGAGTTTCGGATGGACATTGGAATCTCTTGGAATTGAATTATGCTCTCTATAATCCTAATTACGCGGAACGTCTTCGTGAACTGATACAATATATCGTCGATAACCATCAGAACGAACCGGAAATTATGGAGGCTACATCGCAAATAATACAGCATGCGGAACAAATGCTACGTAAAAACAGGGCTTCCGCCGTACCGCAAAATGCGGCCCCTGCATCTGAAGCGCACGAGCCGGAAAAGACTACCGGATTATGGACACCCGATAGTCCTAATAATAGTGATACGAATCATGGATCCAAATTATGGGTGCCCGGTGAATAATAAAAAGCGTGCTCTTTATGGCGGATCGTTTGATCCGATTCATTTGGGACATCTTCTTTTGGCCGAAACGGCACATGATTTTATGTGCCTGGATGAAGTTATTTTTGTGCCTGCCGGTTTACCGCCTCATAAATTGAAACGGAAACGTGCAACAGGACTTGATCGATTTCGAATGATTGAATTGGCATTACAGTCCTGTTCGGACTTAACGGTCAGTCGATTCGAAATCGATTCGAAAGAGGTCAGTTATTCCGTTAATACGATTCGACATTTTCAGGAACTCTTTCCTGAAGACGAATTTTTTCTTCTGGTTGGATCGGAAACATTTTGTGATATTCCCCATTGGTATCTGGCCCGGGAAATTTGTGCACGAGTCGATATCATTATTGCTCTTCGAGATGGTTTTCCTCCTCCAGATTTCCATGCTTTTGATAATTTGGTTTCAGATCAGAAAATCAAACGCTGGAAGGAAATGATTGTTCCTATGCCGTCCATCGGTATTTCCGCAACGATGATTCGTGAACGTATTGCTCTATCGCATAGTATTCGTTTTCTCGTTCCGGACATTGTTCGTCAATACATCATGGAGAAGGAACTCTATCATGAATAATCGTTGGGTCACGTTGAAATCGTGAAGATACAATATGTAATATATAGTGCTTGTATTTCCATAATGAATGATAAACTTTCTCGTTATTATTTTATTGGTAATAATTGCTATTTTATTGGTAATGCAGTATTGCAATAGTGATATATATTGTTTTATTGGTAACGATTGCTATTTTATAGGTAACGTTGCTATTTTATAGGTAACGTTGTTATTTTATAAAAGGAGTATCAACAGGCGGCGCTTATTTGTACCAGCATAAAGAGACCTATTCCCAGGATTATATCAAGAAGTATACAGGAGATACTCGCAAGTCCCAAGGATCTTTGTTTTTAAAGGCAGATTAGTGTAAAAATAATAATGTTAAATACAAAAGCCGGTAATATAATGATATTATTAAAGTGTGGTTTGTGAATGGTTATTTTTTTTCTAAAAACGAAAGGAGGTCCTTTGTTGTGACCGGTTTTGTCAGTACAGAATCGAAGACGGAAAAATCGAATTGTTCCTGACCGTTTACGTCTGCCGTAATGACGGCAATACGCATTTTTTCATACATGGGATTATTGCGAATGACTTTTGCGAGTTCAACGCCATTAAGTCCGGGCATCCACAAATCGGTAAATAGAACGTCGAACGATTGTGTTTCCAAGATCTTTAACGCTTCCTCGGCATTGGTTGCGGTAGTTACCGTAGCACCGATATTTTTTAGAATCGCGGAAAGGACTCTTAAATTCAATGATACATCGTCCACAGCCAGAATGTTAGCATGAATAATATTAATTTCCGGTTTTTTTTCTTCCCGATTCAAATCATACACATCTTCGTTTTTCCGATATTGAATATGATAGAGTTCAAAAGAAAATGTAGAACCTTTACCGGGAGTACTTTCAAATTTCAATTGACCATTCATTAGTTCCAGCAGGTTTTTACAGATAGCAAGTCCCAATCCAGTTCCACCATTTGCGGTTGCGGTTCCACGAATTGCATCCGCCTGCGCAAATGGTTTACAAAGTAGCTTAATATCCTTTTCGGAGATACCGATTCCAGTATCGGTAATAGAGACGAAAAGTGTTCCTTCTTTTTCTGTCTCCTTTTTGAAATCCGCTTTGACCGTAATCGATCCTTTATTGGTAAATTTAATAGCGTTGCCGATCAAATTAAAAAGAACCTGACGAATTCTCAACTCGTCGATCTTTATGATCGGAAAATCCTCCGGCATTTCCACAAAAAATTGCAGATTTTTCGTCTGTCGATTATTGCGAAAAATCTGATCCAGGTCCGAAATCATTTGTACAAGAGAGGTTTCCTTGATTGTAATGGTCATTTTCCCCATTGTTATTTTGGAGATATCGAGAACATCATTGATCAGGGCGAGCAACGCCTTTCCGGCACTGGAGATAGAAGAGATATATTCTTCTCTCGTAGCCATATCAAGATTATTATTTTTCAATAATTCTGCGAATCCGATAACGGCGTTCAGTGGTGTTCTGATTTCGTGACTTATTGTGGCACTAAAATTACTTTTAACTCTTTCCGCATCCTTTGCTTCCACATTCGCCTGTTGTAATTCTGAAAATGTTTTATGCCGTGCAATGGATATTTCAATAACGTGTGCAAGCATATTCAGTAGCTTTTCTTCGTTGACCGAGAGTTTTTTTAATGGTATGTATTGGAAAATACCGCAGACATAACCCCAAGGTCGACCATTGATTTCAAGGAAGGTAATATAGGCACCACGAATATCGAAAATATTACGCTTTTCGCAGACCCTTGGAATGTATTGTGTCGCTTCTTCAAGATCCTTTTGTTTCGAGAAATCAAAAACTTTTCGGTCATTTCGAACGGAATTCATCAGTTTTTGATACCATGGCAACTGTGAAACTTCCTGAATTGTATATTCATTACAATTAAAAAGAAGAGCTTCATTATCCGGTTCATAATGGGTGAAGATACGAACCAGGTCGTTCTGTTCATCGACGCAGCAGACATAAGCCTGATTAAAACCGATAAACTCGCAGACACGTTGGAGAATGGAACGAAATCCTTCTTTAAGAGTATCTATGTAAAATAACTGTTCGAAACTATAAGCGACAAGTTCCCGAACTTCGGAAAGTTCTTGAAGTTCTGTAATATCGGTGGTCATTTGAATCAGAATTCTATGACCCATCTCGTTGACTGAAGGAATCTTGATCGACCGAAAAAGATGTACGAATCCTTCCGAATCATGTATTACTTCGTTCAGTTCCTGTACTTCTTGCGATTCCAAAACTTTTAAGTCGTTTTCATGAATTTTTATGGAATCTTGTTGTGGGACAAAATCGCTTTCCTTGTGGCCTATAAGATCGTCGAGTTCACACCCACATAATTTTGCCAATTCTTTATTGGCGAAAATGTATTTGAAGTCATTGTCAGCATCCTTTATGAAAAGAATGGCGTGCATGGAATTGGCGATTGTGTTCCACATATTATTGATGGCTTCGTTTTTTATCTGTTCCTTTACAAGACTTGTTTCGTCTTGAATCAGACCTCTGATTATGTCAGAATCATTTGACTCTCTTCGAAGGGAGATACGATAATAATGTATTCCGTCTTCTTTAACAATACGATATTTGATAAAACCTTGAGATTTTCGGCCCTCAATGATATCGGAAAGATTTTTTTTAATATTCTCAACGTCTTCCGAAACGATATATTCTTTTGTGGAAGCCGCTACTGCAAGCACCTTGCCATCGACTATTTTCAAGAATTCGGACAATCGTTTTGGCCCGGAGATCTTTTCTGTTTTAATATTGTAACGATAGGCTGCTATGTTTGCGATCTCTGCTGCCGATTCCCAATCTTCATTCAATTGTTTCAGATGAATTTGTCTTGCATAATCTTCCGTTTCATCAATACCGATACTGAACAGAACCCGTCTGCCGTATTCGTCAATCATTGGAAATTTTATCGTCAGAAAACGACGAATTGTACCATCAATATCATGTGCTTTTGTATGATATTCCGATGCGTTTTCCAATGCGGCAGCCTTTTTATCATTACTTCTTAAAACATTAACTTCCTCAAAATCATTTGGGTGCAGATCCGCGTCAGTATGTCCAATAATATCATTAATTGGCCGACCTATATGAGTTGCAAAACGGTTGTTACAGGTAATATAACGAAAATTGTCGTCAATGTTTTTAATGACCATAATTGCAGGAATATTGTCGATCAGAGTTTGCCAAAGCAACTGTAAAGAGTTTTGTTTTTTTTGAGAGCGCATTAGTTCCGATATTTCCTGTACCAGTCCGGAGACATAACCGGGAAGTTCCGGATCTTTGCGCATGGAAACTTTAAAATAACGAATAACCCCGTCTTTTATAACGCGATATTGAAATATGGATTGTTTCTTTTCACTGGAAGAAATTTCCGCATAGGCTTTATTCCAAATTTCAAGATCTTCCGGACAGATCCATTCTTTTGCCGGAATAGCCATTCCGTTATGTATTGGCCAAATATTCGAAAGATGTTCACTCCCCGCTATTTTCATAGTTTCAAGATTGAGTTGAAAATTGTAGACCTCGGCGATATGGGAAGCAACATTCCAACGATCAAGTTCGGCTTTCGTCCGCAGAAGCCATTGATGTTCCAGATCGCGGTGTTCATATTCTTTTGTTACATCACGAACAACCAGAATAACACCGAGGATTTTGCCATCCAGTCCTTTAATGGGAGCCGCACTATCGGCAATATGCAAAACACTTCCATCTTTTCGTACCAGATCGGTATGATTGGCTAGTGAAACCGAGTGACCGGTTTTTAAGACATGCTCGACAGGATTCTCAACTTTCGAATTATCCATATAATTTCGGAGTGTCAGAATATCCAGAATTGACTGTCCGAGTATTTCGCAGAAATTTATACCAGTCATAGCCTCCGCTACGGGATTCATCATGATCAGAGAACCCTGTGAATCGGTTACGAAAACTCCATCTCCGATACATTGAAGCGTCAGTTTCAGTTGCTGTGCATTTTTTTCCGCCATGTTTTTCGTTTTTTGCAGTTCCGTGGTATCTTGCGAGGTCCAAAGTACGGCCTCCCTGCCATAAAGTGAAATCGGCAGATACAAACAATAGGCAGTTCGGTAGAGACCGTTGATTACAATGTCTACCGTTATGGTATTTTTTGTCTGAAATACCTGATGAATCGTGTCTGACATTTTGTTGTAATTCGACAATCCAACTTCACGTACAAGTTCGCGGAGATTTTGTACGTTATTAAAAGATATATTTGTTTCAGGTCCATACTGTGTATACAAAAAACGTTCATCACGATCCAAGACAAAAAAACGGAGGGGTAGTTTACTGATGAGAATATTGTTTCTGACAATCGCCCTTGTATTGCGCAGCATGACAATCAGGACCACAACAATCGACAAAAGAAAAGCACAAGCAGTGACTATAAAAAAACGTGAATATAACGTAATCCATTCTCGAAAACCTAGTGGTTGTGACGTCGGAATCGTATATTTCTGTTTGATCCTCTCCATTTCATCTGAAGAAAGACTTCGTACTACTTTCTGTATGATTGAAACAAAAAGAGCATCTTCTGTATCTCGTATCCCTACGCAAAGACTCAATTTGATCGCGGGGAGAAACGTTGTTTTCAGAGTACCCAGCCGATCACCTTCAATAGTATTTTGTGCGGAAAGCGTATTGAGAAAAACGATATCGGCTTTGTCATTTTTTACTGCGTTTATGGCATCGCGTACAGTCGGGTATTCAATAATCTCCATTCCTTCCATGTAATGCTTGAAATACTTGAACCAGTATTTTGTATTTTTTCCCACTGCCACCCGTTTTGGTTTTCCGGTAAAATTCTTTTTGGTAATACTTGAAAAATAGATCCGCATGTAGGGCTGACTCTGATATATACCACGTTTTTCAGAGTTGCTGTAGTCACTTTGTGCGTCCAATATTAATGAAAATTTGTTTTGTTCATATCTTTTTTCTATAGTTTCGGTATCTGCCAGAGCCTCAATTTGTATATTCAATCCGGTTTGTTTTCGGATAGACTCCAGAATGTCCACCATAATTCCCGTTACATTTCCATTTTTTATCTCCGAATAGGGGGCATGATCGGGATTGACAAATGCCGTATACTTTCGATGTTCTTTGTTTGCCTGTTTGATATATTCCATTTCCTTTGCGGAAAAAGCTATTGTCTCTTTTTCTGTAGTAATGGTGTCGTAGTATTTTTTGTGTAATTCGGAAATAAACAGAGTTGCTTCTGTCTGATAGATTGTGTCCAAAGCATAATTGATCTTTTCAAGACGTTCAGAATCCCCTTTACGAACAACAATATAAAAAGGTTGCACATTCAGTTCTTCATAGATCCATTCATTTACCGGGCGACGTAGACTCCCGGTAACAATGGCATCAATTTTTTCCTTCTGTAACGCATCGGTCATCTTGTCAATCTGTTCGAAATAGACAGGAATGTAATTAAATCCCTTTTCTTTGGCAAAACGGACAAAATCTTCGTTCTTGCCGTTGTTGGTAATCATCCCAATACGAATACCGTTCCAATTTTTATAATCTTTCGATTTATACTTTATGGATCCGGCTTTAACGGTCATCTGTGTCGAAGAAAAGCCAATGGGACGTTTGGAAAAGTCGAATTTGGCCTCTTTGGCCGGAGTTTTGGTCACACTTGTGACAAGATCTATGTCTCCTTGTTCCAACATCAGAAGCATTTCGCTCCATCCCTTCTCGTAACCTATGTATTCATATTTCCAGCCGGTAAAAGGAGCGATTATCTGAAGTATTTCATAGCCATAACCCGAAGGATTTCCATCCTTGTCTATCATATGATAACCGTTGAATTCAAAAAAACCGACTCGAACTCTATTTGTTGAATTCTGTTCAGCGACAATGACCGCTTGGGGGAAGCTCAAAAAAATAAAAGAGAAAACAACAGTTAGGAATTTTAGATATTTTAACATTTTTGGTTCATCATATTTTTTGGGGGTTAGTATCGACAAATTGAAACGGACGGAGGTTCTGTTAAAATGATGGACGCCAATACCGATTCATTTAGCAGAAAAAAAACCATGTTTGCGATATTATTATACCTCCTATTAGAGGCAGGATCCATAGATATTGGAAGTCAGATCGCAAAAAAGTTCCTCCTTTTTTATAAATTATAACTAAAATAGGCAAAATAGGCAAGTGTAAATAGAATAAAAAGCAAATGAATGATAGTTTTTAGCGAAAAAACACAAATAATTCATTCTATTGAATTTTTAGAAGAGCATATGGTGTGATCATATTATACACACGGCTGTTGTAATTCCTTCTTTTTAAAACAGGTGGGACATCTGTTTCGGAGGAAACGGACAAAATGTTCGCATTCCCGGGAAGGACAATTTCATTTTGGCTTGGAGTATGTCATTCTTGTCAACAAAAATCCCCGTAAATCCTTTTAATTATCAGTTCATTCAGGGTAACAAAACAGGATAACAAAACAGGGTGACAAAACAGGGTAACAAAACAGGGAAGTATATCTGTTTTGTAGGGCTGGATACAATATCCGTATTCCGGTTCTGTCTGTAATTGCTTTGGTCGACTCCTATATTAAGGTCTACTCCTACATTAAAGTGTTATTAAATATCAGGAAGGTTACGTAGCGCAATCAAGGAAATATGCGTCGGATACCAGATAATATCTGTCCTTTCATGAATATCCTGTATTATAAAATTGTAACCGTTCACGGATATAAAGTGAAACCACGGATAACACTGATTTTCACGGATAGTTTTTTGGCAAACAAACTTTTTTATGATAAAATTATTTATTATAATATTTAAAATGTTTAGCTTGTTATTGTAAAATATTATATTTTACGACAGACTATCTGTGTTTATCCGTGGTTCCAAAATCGTTTGTGAATGGTTACATAAAATTAAAACAGGAGTTATTTTTTTAATTGGAACAAATAGAATTTGCCTATTTCCAAATCGAATTTTTTGCCCTTTGTATTACCACCGATTTGTAGTTGTCCTACTTTATTCAAATCCAAAATTCCATTTTCTCTTTTTCCATAAATCTGGAACTGATTCCAATTGAAAATGGCTAAATGCCATTTACCATCTGCAGTAACGGAACAGGCAGGTGATGACAGAAATGTTTCGTTTTCCGGAGTCATATTTTCTTTACAAAAGATTCGAAAAATCGTTTCTCTCTCTTTATCGGTGTCGATTTTCAACCAGACGAGGAACCCATCGTAGTTCGATAAATCAAGATTGTTCTGAAGTTTGAAGATAGGATAGATCCAAGCATCTCCATTACCGAATGCAGTCTTAAACCCCCAATGGTCAGGCGATTCCAATTCTTCTTTTTTCCGGAATTCAAAAGTCGCATAGGGAGGATGATTTTTCTTCCAATGGTCCAAATTAGAGAGATCAATTATTTCCATTTTTTGAACAGCCTTTTTGATGTTGTCCAAGGTGACTTCCTGGACAAAACGAAGTACCAGCCGTGCAGATTCCATAGAATTAATTTTTGCATTGACAGAAATTTCCAGTGGTGCCATATCGGAAACCCTGGTCAGATCGGATATAACAACTTTAAACGTTGTCGTTCCTTTAGGTTCGATCGTGATGGGGGAAACGGAACAGAATCCTCCGGACAGTTCAGGATCATTAGTCTTCCAGGAAGGCATAAAGGACAGGGATTGCTCCGATAGATTGAATGCTTTAACTTCAAGAGTCAATTCCTTGACGCCACTTTTGATCCGGTAGCCGGAGGAATTGAGATTGACAAATTTAGGATCTCCCTGAAAGGATAAAATAATAGGGGAAGGAACTTTAATTTTATGCTTTACGTCATTTTGGCGTGCCTGGGAGACGATCTGTGTAATATCGGTAGCCGGTGTATTGGTATTAAGATCCAACGTAGAATCGGCCCCATAAAAAACGAACGCAAAACCATCGGAAAAATCAATGATATTATCGGAAGAGAAATTCAATGCTTCTCCGGTAATTCGACATGCCCGAACAGGTCGGGCAGGGAGCTGGATTTTGGTCTCTTTTTTCGGCTGACTTTGATAAAAAACAACAAGAGTCTCGTCTGTTTTTCCTCGAAATACACGAGTTTTCTCCACTTCTTCCGGCTTGTTTTTTAGATCACCACAATAGTCTTTATTGGCCATGGCTGAAATTAAAACGGTATATCCGGCAAAAGAACGAAGTGGAGCAAGGTTTTTATCGAGCATTCCGAAGTTATTTTCCCGTTCGTCATAATAGGGGTAGACGAAGGGAAAATAGCGGTCAACGGCACAGGCGCGTGCTTCAATACACTTCATTGCGATATCAATGGCACTGATTTTATCCTGTTCCATAACAGGACGGTCCGTTCCTCGTTTCCAGGGACGTCCACATTCTGTTAGCCAGAGCTCTTTTTCCGGAGCCTGACATTCCGTCAGCCAATTTCTGAATTTGAGACAGACCGATTCCATTTCACGAGCTCGACAATAGGTGTGGAAACTGAATATATCACAATTGTCAAGGATTTCGTTTTGATAGGCGGTCTTAATCCAATTCGAGTCAAATGTTGCCAGGACACCACCGACAACCTGATTGGTATTGGATGTTTGTTTGAACTTCCAATAAATAGTTTTGAGAAGTGCAGTATATTGATCGGCAGGAACGTTTCCGCTAAACGAGATATCCGGTTCGTTCCAGACCTCCAGGGCCGTCCAGGCGGACTCCCAATGCTGACGCATTTTTTCCCAGGATTGGGCTGTTTTCACCAGGTCAACCGGATATTTGATAGTTCGTCCGGTCCAGTTCGGGGCATCATGAATGACTTCCAGAAACTTCACTCCATTTTCCATACAACTTTTTCTGGTTACTTCATAATGTCGGCCCCGTTGGAAATCAAGCGCGTTTTCCTGTGGTTCGATCTCCCCCCAGGATAACCGATCGCGTAACATAAAAATCCCTGTTCGTTTTGCGATTCGGATCAGACTGATTCGGTTCTGCTCGGATGAAACCAGCCAGGATAACGCACCATCCATTGCAAAAAATGGATCTCTTGTTCCACTTTTATATTCCGGAAGAGAGATTATACCATACCGCGTCTGTGATTGAGGAAATTCCAATTCATAAAAGCCGGCAGGTACTTTTACCGATACCTGAAGACGATTTTCTTTAATCTCCGATAGTCCGGATTTAAGAAGTTTTTCATCTGTGTCGTATAGTTTATATTCGGGACGGGAATTCGTATCCCCTTTCCCGACCTGAAATTCCAGGACAGCAGGCTTGTCCGGCTCAATATAAAACTGTTCCGGCGATATTGGCGTTACTCCACCAAATACTACCGACATCAATAGAAATAATAAATTCATCATCTTCTCCTTTTTTTGTTCTGTTATTTGAATGTAATATCAATTATTGTTTGAACGGGCAATCTCAATTGCAGTATTTTTCACTTTATCCATTTTCCATCCCCAATAGAGAAAGAACAAACCACCACAACGAAGGAACCATCCAGCCAAAAACGCCAGGGTATAATAACTGACTGCATTCCGACATCCCCAAATCACAAACGATTGTTTACTATAAAGGTCAAACAAGGAACCACCGACCATAGTGGCCAGACCGAAGGCTAGAGTTGTCATCGTAAAATAGAGTGCAATAGCGGACGAACGTACAGATGGTGGAGCCAGACTCAAGGTCAAATTATTGATGCCGATATTAACCCCAATCCAGCCAATCCATAATGTTGCCGCCAGAATAATCCATTGCCAATATACCGCCGTCGAGAGCATATAACAGAGTGGTCCCAGTGCGACAATCAGAAGTGCAACGGCAATAACCGGATAGTTGCCATATCGGTCAATAAAATGAGCCGTTATTCCGGAAGAGAACATCTGTCCAATTCGAGTCCAGGACTGTAAAAGAAGAGCCGTCAACATGGTAACCTCCAAGACGTTCATCTGATACAACGATTGGGGCGATTGAGTTAGTCCATTGGCAATCTGAATCCATACGCCAAACATCAGAAACGGCAAAAAGGCGGGTAAACGAAATGGTACCAATATTTCGAAGAATCGGGTCTTAAGACAGGCCGCTCTTTTCCAGGGAATTTCATCAATTCGAATTAAGGGGACTACTCCGGACAACAGGAAAATAATCCCCAAAAATGTCGGAGGCAGATAGAAAACCCACTGTTCAGATGTTGGGATATGAAGGATCATTTTGTAATACCAGGCATAAAGACCGGCTATTAACATACCGGGAAACTGTCCGGCAATCATGGCTCGTTCTCGTTGCGCCAGAAATCGGACTCGAATTTGGCCCGGGACAAAATCACCTATCCGTGACCATAACGAAACGGTCGCAAAATACTCGACCAAATGATAAATTCCCCAAATACAACCGACCAAACAGAGCACTGTATTTATATGACATCGACTCCATTGCACGGTCCAAGGTACGAACAACGGCAATAACAGAAGTATCAGGGGCGATAGAAAATAACCGGTCAGGCAGATAGCCTTCCTACTTCCGGTCCAATCAATTAAACTCGGCGTGAAGATACGAAGGAGTCCAATTAAACGCGGAGCCGCAATGATCCAGGAAATGGCTAATCCAATTTTTGCGGAATCCATGGCGTTCCATGAAAGACTGCGTACAATATAGACGACCAGGGAAGTACTAATCAATCCATTTCCCAATCCCCAGAAGAAGGCGTTCCAACAGAACATTTTTCTTCCATAGGATCGTTTACGAATAGAAGGATATCGATATTCCTCTTGATTCATGCCATTCCTGTTCGTTTTATTTGTTGGGGGCACTTTATTTGCCGGATGCTCTGACTGCATTCAACTCGGCAATAATTTTATCGGCTCCTTGAGAGAGTAAATTTTGGGCGCCCGATATACCCAGTTGAACGGCCCGATTTCGCATATTTTCTGTAAACGTTAAAGAAGGGAATATATCTTCTTGTACCGTTTCCAATAGAATAGAGGCATCTGTAGACAGAATACGTCCCTGTAGACGCAGTTGGTGATTCGTCCAACATGTCATTGCACCGATAGGAGCAATACAACCCCCTTCCAGAGTTTTTAAAAGCGCACGTTCCGCTAGAACAGCACAATATGTTAATGGATCGTTTATCGTTTCCGCAAAATTTAAAATCTCCGAATCATTACTCCGGCATTCAATGGCAATAGCTCCCTGTCCGACTGCCGGTAAAAAAATATTGGGGTCCAAATAGCCTGCAATTTTTTTCTTTAAACCGAGACGAATCAGTCCGGCAGCAGCGAGGACAAGGAGATCATATTCTCCCTCTTCCTGTTTCCGCAGTCGGGTTTCCACATTACCACGAATGTCATGGACCATCATCTTCTTCGAATCCAGAAGGTGGAGAAGTTGTGTTTTGCGCCGAAGACTGCCCGTTCCAATTTTAGCATTGTCGGGAATCATCTCCAGGGAAGTGTAGGGACCGACCAGAACATCACGAACGTCTTCACGACCAGGAACTGCAGCTAATACAAGGCCATCTACCGGATCAGTCGGGAGATCCTTTAAACTGTGAATCGCCATGTCTATCGTTCGATCCAGAAGTGCCCGTTGGATCTCCCGGGTAAAGACCCCCTGACTCCCCAATGAAGTAATCGCACTGCTCCGCTGGAGATCGCCATGGGTATGAATAATTATCAATTCCGATTCAATTTCCTGTTGTGACAGAAGATCCTGTATATGATTTGCTTGCCAAAGAGCCAGTTTACTTCCCCGTGTTCCCAGTTTAACACGTGTTCCCCGTTTAGCAGAAGTCATGATGTACTCCTTCTCTAAAACACGATTCGGTACCTGCCATATTCCGTGTAAAGATGGAAATCGATAACAATTTCCTGTACTCCCGATCGTTCAGTGAATAAATGGTTTTGGAGCGTGGCGTCTCCTCCTCTGGAGGAACCGGTATTTCCGATATCGGGTTTGGTGTAAAACCAATAAAGATAAAAGCCAATGTTAGCCAGCCGAGCAGTGTACGCCATCCTCCCAATTTTATCGAATCGTTACAGGTTGGCGGATGATTGAGACCGAAAAATAAAATCAGTATAATCATTAAGATCCAACTCCACTGTTGGAAAAAGACGACGAAAAAAACGATTAAGGAGAATATGACAAAGGAAAACAGGGCCGCCTTTTTTTTCAACAGGGCGTAAAAAACGTGACCTCCGTCCAATTGTCCTAGTGGAAACAGATTTAATGATGTAATAAACAAACCAGTCCAGGCCGCCATGGCTATTGGATGCACAATAAGGTCTGTTCCCGCCTGGGAACGATCAAAAAAGAACTCCGAAACCCAACGAAAGAGAAAGGGTTCACCAAAAACAAGACCGGTTCCATTTTCGGAAATTTCACCCACCGTCGAATAATAGATACCAATCACCATAAAAATCAAGGTGGGTAAAAGACCAGCCAGTGGTCCGGAAATACCAATATCAAATAACGCTTTTATATTTGGTATTTGCGAGTCCATTTGAATTACTGCACCAAATGTACCAAATGGAGGAAGTGGAACCGGGATAAAAAAAGGCAGTGAAGAATGGACATGATACCGCATCGATTGAATATAGTGACCTAATTCATGACAGGTTAAAATCAGCATGAGAGGAACGGAGAACCATAGACCACTTAAAAAGGACCCGTTTCCATAACACCAAGCCCCTACGAAAGTCGTTGACAGCCAAGTCACAATGTAAAAAACCAGAGGACGTTGCCAATGAAGAACAAATGGTGATGAATTATGATCGGATTTATGATCCAAATTATGATCTAAATTATGATGATCGGAACAGATAGTCCCGGATGTTTCATCTGGTTGCTCCAAAGGCTCCGGATAATCGTCATTATAAAAATTTTTGTTGGCAGGATAGAAAGATTGGTCCACGTTAGACGGATTATCATCTGTATCGGGAACCAAAACCCAATTTCCATTTTCGTCGTATTTCCACATCTATTATTATTCTTCTTCTTTATCTCAACGATTACACTTTCAACGGTCGCGATCTGCTAGAGGGAGATCATGAATATCGACCCGAGCCGGATCGTAACGAATTCCTCTTCTCTTCCGTCTTTCGCGTTCCTTGAATTCCTGAACCAGTTTATTGGACATGGCACAGGCGCATTGTCTTTTGACCTCTTTTCCAAAAAACGCCTTTAAATAAAGCGCTAAAAAAAAGAGTCCAAAAAAGAGACAAGTAATCAGTATCACTATTATCAACATAATTATAACGCTCCCTTCCAATACAATATCTTTACAATTATACCACATGGATAAAAAGTCAACAAGAGGCATTCAAAATTGGTAACTATTCACGAACGATTTTGGGACCACGGATATCACGGATAAACAGATAGTCTGCCGTAAAATACAAATTTTACAATAACAAGCTAAACATTTTAAATATTATAATAAATAATTTTATCATAAAAAGTTTGTTTGTCAAAAACTATTCGTGAAAATCAGTGTTATCCATGGTTTCACTTTATATCCGTGAACGGTTACCGAAATTGCTTTTATTGTTGTAAAAAACCTTAAAATAAAATACTTGCCTTTTTTGTGTATCTGTGTTATACTGAAATTTAGCGATAATTTAATCGTTTTAAAAGATATGTCTTTTATTTATGAGGAGAAAACATGATAGGAGCGATTATAGGCGATATTATCGGCGCACCATTTGAGTTTAATTCGACCAAGCGAACTGAATTTTCATTATTTTGTGATCGGTCGCAATTTACGGACGATACAGTATTAACGATTGCGACAGCCGATGCTTTAATGCACAAGATCCCCTATGATGTCGCCTTTAAGAAATGGGGAAAGGAAAATCTTTATGCCGGATATGGTGGCTCCTTCCTTCGTTGGTTAATCAGTCCCGAATCAGAACCGTACAACAGTTATGGGAATGGGTCAGGAATGCGCGTCAGTCCGGTTGGCTGGTTTTTTCAGACCTTGGAAGAGACCCTGGCCGAGGCCGCAAACTCCGCCATTTGCACACATAATCATCCGGAAGGCATTAAAGGTGCACAAGCCATTGCCAGTTCGATCTTTTTAGCGCGAACCGGGAAGAGTAAAGAGGAGATTCGATCTTTTATCGAGCAGGAATTTCAATATGATCTTAATCGGACAATCGATGAAATTCGACCGCATTATACGTTTAAGGTGATCTGTCAGAAATCTGTTCCGGAATCGATTATTGCTTTTCTTGATTCAACCGATTATGTGAATGCCGTTCGTCTAGCCATTTCACTTGGTGGTGATAGCGATACCCAGGGCTGTATGGCCGGGGCTATTGCAGAAGCTTTTTATAAATCCGTTCCGACCGATATTGTCGAACAGGCAAGAGAACGTCTCCCGAAGGAGATGCTGGCTATTGTGGATGAATTCGAACAATATAAATTATGGAGTTGATTAAAAAAAGAGAGATAGATTATGCAGTCACTAATTTCCATTGCAACTAAACGAAATTGGGATAAACTTCATCCCGAAACAAATGGTAATTTGATGTCTCGTGCCAACAAACGTCTGTCTCAAAAGACGATTATTCCTGTGGAATATATAACAAAATTGGAGCATTTGGAAAAAATTGTCAAAATCCTTGATGTATGTTCAAATTGTCATTGGAATAATTCTGAAATTCTCTATTCCCTGGGAATCAATCTTCTCTCAAAAGCGGGTATCCTTGATTGTTCCCATGTAAAATCAGTTCTCGAGCAATACAATTACCGTATTATTCCCGATCTCCTTGAATATTATCTTCCACAGGAATTCGATTTATTGGGACTGTTATATCAATGTCTTCTTCATGAAGGAGAAAAGAATGTTATTGGTTCGTATTATACACCGTATCAAGTAGCGGCAAATATGACCGCAGATCTGGATTTCTCCAAACGCCAGATTTTTCTTGATCCTTGTTGTGGGAGTGGTGCTTTTTTTCTGGTACTGGATGCTCCCGATCCGGAACTATTGTATGGTATTGATTGCGATCCCATCGCTGTTATGATTGCCAGGATCAATCTAATGCTCAAATATCCTGATCGGGTATTTACTCCACAGATTTTTTGTCAGGATTATTTATCACCGTCAAGTCATTTAAAAGACGAGAAAACTTTTTTACTTCATGATTTTCAGGTTGATTATATAATAACCAACCCACCTTGGGGGGCCTTTTCCGAAAATGGACATTTTGCTCCTGTCATTACCTCAAAAGAGACATTTTCCTGTTTTTTTGTTCGTTCATGGCCTCTGTTGAAGGATGAAGGTTCCATTCGCTTTTTATTTCCAGAAGCCATACTTAAGGTGAAAGTCCATCGAGATATTCGTACGTTTATGCTTGACCATTGCTCGTTAAGATCTATTACCATTTATGAAAAAATGTTTTCCGGAGTAACGACAAAATATGTCGATATTCACTGTCAGAAAACGGTTCCACGCGAAATTTTTGAAGTACATAAAGCCAATAAAAAATTTGATATAACATTAAATTCACTACGTGAAACGAATAATAATGTTTTTAATTTATTGGAAAATGAAGATCTGGAAATAATTCATCGGATTAAATCTTGTGGAAAATTTGATTTAAGGGATAGTATTTGGGCACTCGGTATTGTTACCGGAGATAATAAAAGCAAACTCAAAAATGTATATTCCGAAGGATACGAGCCCATCTATACAGGAAAAGAAATAGAACCTTTTCGACTTCGTTCCGCAAATAAATTCATACGGTATGATCGTATCCAATTTCAGCAGGCCGCAAAAGATGAAATCTATAGAGCTCCAGAAAAACTCGTTTATAAATTTATTTCCGACAAATTGATATTTGCTTTTGATAACGAACAAAGACTTTTTATCAATAGTGCGAATATTCTAATTCCCCATATTCCCGGCATGTCGATTAAGACCGTTTTGGCTTTTTTAAATTCCGATTTATACCAATATCTGTATTTGTGTTTATTTGGCGAGATTAAAATTCTCAAGGGTAACCTGTTGGAATTACCTTTTCCCGCAATTACACGACGTGAAAACGAAGATATCGAGCGTTCCGTAGATACGATATTATCTGGTAATACTGAAACAATACCAGTATTACAACAAATGATTTATCGTGTTTTTAAATTGAAACGAAATCAAATTCATCATATAGGTACCGTACTCAATCGGTAAATGAAATGCGTTTGTAATATCAAGGGCATTTGAGTAAAGCATCATAAAAATACCATCCAATATCAATAAAAGATAAAAATATCAGTAAAAGATAAAAGTGCTAGTAAAAGATAAAAGTGAAGGTACAACCGGGAGCCCGACATCCCGGATTTATTATACTCAAGGTCGTTATAAAAGTCTATTTTTCAAAACAGGCGAGACGCCTGTATTGGAGGATAGGGACGAGACGTTCGTGCTCCCGGGAAATGCCGAATTTATAACGTCGTACAGTATATTATTCCTTCCATTAATTTAGTTCCAGTAGTAGAACAGCAATATCCGCAGGCGTGATTCCAGTAATACGAGTGGCTTGTCCTAAATTCATCGGTCGAATTTTATTCAGTTTTTCCTTCGCTTCGGCACGGAGATTGATTATATGGCAATAATCGAAATCGTCAGGAATTGTTTTTTGTGCCAAACGATTTTGACGTTCCACTTCCTGTAATTGACGATTGATATAGCCTTCATATTTGATATCGATTTCAACTTGTTCCGCGACTTCCGGATCGACGTTGACCAGTTCGGGTAATCGTTCTGTCATAGAGTTCCAATCCACTTCCGGACGACGAAGACATTTTGTCAATGAACCAAATGCGTCGTGATTCGAATCGAGGAGTGCTTTAATCCGTTTGATTTCGGCATCTTTTTTCTCCAGACGATTCCATCGTACCTGATCAACCAGGCCGATTTTATGTCCCAAGGGCGTTAAACGGCGATCGGCGTTATCCTGTCGTAACAGTAGACGATATTCAGCACGAGAAGTAAACATACGATAGGGCTCGTCAACACCACGGGTTACCAAATCGTCCAGCATGACACCGATATAGGCTTCTTCCCGACCCGGAACGAATGGTTCACGAGAAGCCAGTGCCAGAGCCGCGTTAGTACCGGCTACAAGACCTTGTGCCGCCGCCTCCTCGTAACCGGTAGTTCCGTTAATCTGGCCGGCAAAATAAAGTCCTTTAACCTTTTTCGTCTCCAAGGTCGGCTTGAGTTGATCTGGCGGCGCGTAGTCGTATTCGATTGCGTAGGCGTAACGCATAATTTGTGCCTTCTCCAGGCCGGCAATCATTCGAATCATTTGATCCTGAATCTCTCGTGGAAAACTTGTCGATAGACCGTTGATATACACTTCATGGGTTGTACGACTCTCCGGTTCCAAATAGAGTTGATGACGGTCCTTGTCGCGAAATCGATCCAGTTTGGTCTCGATCGAAGGGCAGTATCGTGGACCTGTCGAATGAATTTGGCCGGAAAACATTGGTGCCTGGGAAATATGATCCCATAAAAACTCGTGTAATTTCTGATTCGTCCAGGTCATCCAACAGGGAATCTGCTCGACATCAATAGATCGGTGCATAAATGAAAAAGGACGCGGATTGGAATCACCATCCTGGCGCTCCAGTCCGGAATAATCAATGGTTGTTCCATTTAAACGGGCTGGAGTTCCCGTTTTAAAACGTTTTAAAATGATACCGGCACGGAGAAGTGATTCACTAATATCTGTAGCCGGAGGTTCCCCCAATCGACCACCCGGCGTTTGAAGTGTTCCGAAATGAAGGATTCCCCGCATAAAGGTACCACAGCAGATAACAACGGCAGAAGTCGAATAGACAATATCACCTTCGACTCGAACACCGACGATCTGATCTTGTTCCACCTCTATACAGCGAACAACCTCCTGACGCAGGTCGAGGTTAGGTGCATCTTCGATAATCCGTTTCATTTCGTCCTGATAACGGTGTTTATCCGCCTGGGCTCGTGGTCCGTACATGGCAGGTCCTTTACGGACATTTAGCATACGGAATTGAATACCGGTAATATCGATAGCCTGTCCCATCGCTCCGCCTAGTGCGTCTATTTCCCGAACGATGTGACCTTTTCCGACACCACCAATGGCCGGATTACAGCTCATTTTGGAAATAGTATCGAGGTTTCCGGTTAAAAGAGCCGTTTTCGCCCCCATTCGGGCTGCTGCCAGGGCCGCTTCTGTTCCCGCATGACCGGCTCCAATCACAATAATATCGTATTGATAATCTGTCTTCTTCATTGTTTCTCTCAATAATTAAATGGATTCAGTGTTAGAATTCGATTCATTTGGTCTATCGAATACTGTTCCCCTTCGGGCCGTTCATAATGCCAACGCCGATTGGTCGGCATTAACTCCGGAAGTGCAGGCCAGGCATCGAATGGACGCCAGCCTAAAACCTTCGCAATCTTCGAAGAATCCAGCGAACAGTTACTGACACGAGGTGGAACCGGACACGATTCATCCTTCATTAAACCAAATAGAAGTTCCGGATCGAATCCACCCGTTCTATTGATAATTTGTGCCATCTGGTACAGGGAAACCGAACGCGGTCCCCCCGCATTTAAGAGCCCATTATAGTCGTTGGCCAAAAAAACACGAAAAACCCTATTCAGGCAGTCTGTATAGGTTGGAGTCCGTACCTCGTCATAATATAAAGTTGCGTGACGATTCTTCTTAAATCGGGAACAAATCCAGTCGATGGCTCCGGCATGCCCGTTAAAACTGATTCCCATCGGCATGGAGATCCGCAGGGTTACCGCAAATGGATCGTCATGTTGAACCACCTTTTCCCCTTCCACCATGGTTTGACCATAGACATTGACCGGAGTCGGTTCTTCATCTTCCCGATATCCACCATTCTGACGACCGCCATAAACCATATCGACTGATAAATGAACAAGTCGTATTGCACGCAGTCGGGTTAATCGGACAATGTTTTGAATAACTTCTACATTCAAGGTCCAGGCAATGATGGGTTCCAACTGACAGGCCTTGAGTGCGCAGTTTCCGGAACAGTCGAGAATCGAACGGATTTTCAGGCGGTCAACCAGTTCCTCCAACTCCTGATATTGCTCCGGATTGCAAAAAAAGGTATCCTGTGCCTTGAATCCAATGGTATCTGGTGGTATGATTCCATAGACCTGTCCAGGAAATCGTGTTTGAAAATAGGCCAGCGCATTATATCCGGATACTCCGGTAACACCGGTTATCAATAAAGGAAGTGGTGGAACACCTAAATCGTGATCCTCCGGTCTATCTTTTTGCCGACGACACTCCTCTAATAATTCATCGTATTTCGGATGATGATAGGTATACTTCTCCACAATTATTCACACAGTCTCCATTTTATCTAAATTAACACAAAAATCGTGAAAATCTTTCCCGAAAAATAAAAAATCGCTCTTGCGTCATTCCATTCTTTTTTATTATAATCTTTAAGGCAAAAGATCCAATTACCGTTACGGTGAAATTGGTTCCCTTCTGTTTCATTACCCTGATAAAAGAGTGTATGTAATCCATGTTTTCCAATATAATAAAAACAATAACCAATCCCGGTACATTAACGTTTCTGTTTTTCAGTTTCATGTTACTGAATAACGGACTAAATCATTATGTTATGGGACAGGTTCCCGGTCAAGTACCTGGAACAATGTTTGCTTCGGTCAATTCAACGACCGATATACATTCCCAAGCGGCGGGCCCCTCCCAAAATCCGGTTCAGTCCAATAGTATGCCTATTGTCTCCTCAAGCCAGGAAAAAACAGGCGATGTTCTTTACGCTCCTAAAATAACGCCAACAAAAATCTATTATGAAGGCGCGGAAACCTTGGGACGGGTCGGTCATCAGGCCATTCTCAAAAGAGATATCCTGCACCAGTTACGAAAACGTGCCCAGGAAATATGGATTGAGCAACTCAAGTCCATTCCCAAGGAAACGTTGGAAACAATGACTAAAGAACAACGGGATACCGAATCGGAAAAACTCCGGCAGGAAATTCTTAACGAATTTCTCAATAACAAGAAAATCTATTCGGAAGCACTCGATAGTTATATTAAAACCCTTCTGTATTATAATGATTTTGTGGTCAGCCGTCCTAAAGAGCAGGTAGATGAACAAAAGAAGAATCTATTACAGGTATTCGAAACAGAATGTCTTCCCAAACTAATGGAAGAATTCGGCTGTAAAACAATGGTGGAATTGGAAGAATACTATAAAAAAAACCTTCACAGTACCTTGAATCAGGAAAAACATCTGTTTATAACCGGAACGGTTGGAGCCAGTTGGATGGAGTTCAATTTGGACGCACAAACATCGGACCCTTCCGTAGTTGATTTGCGGCGATATTATGAAGCAAACCTTGACCTGTACCGAATCGAAGAACGGGTTCGCTGGCAGGCGATTTGTGTTCGATTTGACAATCATTCGAATCGTCAGGAAGCCTATGATAAAATCGCGAGAATGGGAAATTATATTATGAATGCGCGAACCTTGGAAGAACAAAAAGCCTTCTTCGAAGAAGTCGCAAAAAAAGATTCCGAAGATATGTTTGCTAGTAAAGGAGGAAATCGCGACTGGACGAAACGGGGGGTTCTCAACTCCAAGGTTATAGAAGATGCCATTTTCAGTAAAAATCTTCCGGTTGGTGAATTAAGCAGAATTTTGGAGGATGAAAGCGGCTATATCATTCTCTGTGTTCTCCAGCGTGAAGACGAGACCTGGACTCCCTTCATAAAAGTACAAGAAGAGGTTAAGAAAAAACTGATTAAAGATCGTCGATCTGCCCTGGAAAAACAGTACGAGGAAGAGTTAAGTAAACGTTTTACCATTGAACTCTATAATATTGGTGACGTAGAACGTAAAAGACGTGTCGAATCCTTCTCGAATGAAACCCAATCGGCATCAGGACGATAATAGTTCAGGACGATAATAGTTCAGGATGATAATAGTTCAGGGCGATAATAGTAATGAAGACGACAGGAAGAAATTTTATTGTAGAGAAGGTGTCTGAACCGTCATTTTACCTTAATCATTCAATAAAGTGTATTCGGTATCAATGAACGATTCGGAGTCGTCATTGTCGTCCCGAGTACAAGAGATCGTCTCGAGCCCAAGAGATCGTCCCGAGCCCAAGAGATCGCCCCCAGCCCAAGAGATGAAAATAGAAACTTTTTTAGTAAAGATCTGCAAACTTAAGTTCAGTATAAATTTATACCTATTATGATTGGGCGGGTCGATAGTGTAAAATGGTGGAAAAGCAGTTTGGTAATCGAACTATGCCATGCGTCGATTTTCGGGAAAAGGCCTGGAAGGTCAATATATCGATTTTATTGTCTTTACCATATTATTGTTGCCATATTATTGTTGCCATATTATTGTCTTTATATTATTGTCTTTATATTATTGTCTTTATATTATTGTCTTTATCGTTGCGAATCATGGTCACGCATAATCATTTCAAATTCGAAAAGTGTTGAATTACCTTGACGTGTATTGGAAATAGTCTTCATATGGGAAAATATCTTTTTTATATAACGAGTCTTTTTATAAACAATCTATTGCGAATACCATTTTTTTTGATATGATTGATTTTTGATATGATTGATAAATAAAGGATATTTGGATTTAAGGAGGAAATAACGGCTATGCAAAAAATTAGTTTCTTGGGAATAGTATGTTTTCTTTTGATTGGAACAGTCTCGGCTTACGATTGGAAATTTGGAACGCTTGATGGGGGAGGTTTCTGGCCGACTCGTGTTTCGGTCAAAATCGAGAATCGTGGCGATATTCCGGTCGAAAAATACGTTCCGATAAAAATCGGAGATGGCTACCTGCCGCTCAAAGGCGTTCAGGCGGAATCGGTTCGTGTATTTGGTCCAGATGGCAATGAAATTGTATTCGAATTACAAACGGGAGATAACGTTTCATGTCACACGGGAACGATTCCGACCGATTCAATACTGACGATACCCGTTCAGGCGGAGCCCAAATCTGTAGTAGTTTATACTGTTTACTATAATAATTCTAAAAGCTGGCACCTTCCCGACTGGCTTGAGTGTCGTATGACAATTGAGAACGGTGACTTCGAAAAATTCGAAGGTATTACGCCCATTGGTTGGTGTTTTGATATTCAGGATGATTCCCATCGAATATTTTTATCGGATGAAAATCCCCATTCCGGCAAAAAATGTGTAAAAACTATTGTTGATTCCGGAGCCACTGCATCCTGGATTGCAGTTCGACAGTTAAATACAATGGTGGAGTCAGGAGCAAAATATCGATTTTCTGCCTGGGTGAAGGGGGAGAATATCGTTGGTTTTTCCGGCTGGTATCTTCATATCGGAAATGCAAATAATATAATGATGGACGCGCCCATGGCAGAGGCGGGATCCGGATCGTTCGACTGGAAACAGGTTTCTATCGAGTTTACTGTTCCGAAGAAGGCAGATCGTTTGGATTTTGGAACGGTTCTGCGCGGAACTGGAACGGCATGGTTCGATTCAGCTAAACTCGAACAGATCAGTGTGAATACAGTTGATTATACAGTTACGGTTGGAGAACCGGAACAAGCGCCGTATAAAGCCATTGGCCCCAAAAATTTTGATCCATTTAATCCAAACGCATTCGATATAACGTCATATGGATTCGATAAAGATGCCCGATTTGCCCTGTTACGTGTTGTTTCGAACGACACTGTTGCCAAACGGGTCGGAATTCATTTTAATGCCAACGAGTTGCAAAATCGATTTGGTACACCGATAGAAACACTAACGATTTTGTCTCCTCAAGGTAAAAAATCTATAGCCCAACGTTGGAACGATTCATTTTTATTTGAGACGGAATCGGAACAAAATTCGATTGCGTATTATCTGGTGGTCGATACAGGAAATACAGGGAGTCAGAATAAAAGAACACTGAAAAAAACGAGGATTCCGGTTACGGACGGAGCATTTCCTGGTACTCTTGAACAGACAAACAGTACAGCGAAAATCTCTGGTATGAATATTGGCGATGAAATTCCCGTTCTTTTTACCGAGCGTAATATGGTCAAAAACGGTTCGTTTGAAAACGGTGGTGAAATGCCCGATAACTGGATGGTCAATATTTCGAACGGGGTTACTATTAGGCGTATTGCGCATAACGGTGGAAAAGGTGTGGAGTTAACCGTATCGGCAGAAGCGGCGGAGAAATGGCCTGGTATTCGGCAATCGATTCCGGTTCGCGGTGGAGCCACCTATTTTATAGCCTATCGATCTGAATCTGTCGGGGACAGTGTTCCGTTTCGACTCAATTATCATCAACTCAAGAAGGACGGTTCTTTATCATCAGGCGGAATGTGTTCAATGGCCGAATCTGTTAAAGTTTCAGGATGGAATATGAATAGTGAAATGATTCACGTTGCTAATGATACGGAACAGATCGTTTTGCATTTAACCGTACATACACCGGGAACCTATCGGTTTGACGATGTAATCATGTTCGAAGTTGATTCGAGTACGATACTTGGTATTTATGGTGGAAAAAATGGTGTTTATCAAGTTCCGTCGATCGTTAAGGTATTTCCCGATACAACCTTTCCTGTAATGCGTCAAACAATTGACGCGAAGAATCCGGCACGTATTTTTGCGGCCCGAAACGAAACCGAATCACTTCAAATAGCGTTTCGTCCTAAAAAAAATGGAATATATCGACTTCGAATCGGGACACCGACAAATACTGAAAAAGTAACACTCCCAATACCACGAGCGGATGCGGTTGGATATGTACCGGTCGATTATCCGACGAATTATTATCATTATCCGGATAAAAAATCGTATGAACGTATGCACCCAACTGTTGGTGTTGGGTGTGATGGCTGGTCGGGATATTGGCCAGATCCATTGATTCCGATTCGTTCCGATAATCAAGCACCCGCATTTGAGGTAGAGAAGAAATATGATAACGATTCATCACGTCTGGCAGCTGCCGGGGCCGATGAACTCGTTGAATTAACCGCCGATAAAACGCGGGCACTATGGTTATCGTTCACCGTTCCTGCCAGTACCAAACCGGGTGAATACAGCAGTTCAATTATCCTGGAAAATATAGAGAACGATGAAGTATTGACCGTTCCATATATTCTGCATGTTTTCGACGTTGAATTACCGTCAACTCCAGCTAGTGGGGCCATCTACGATCTTCATTCACTGAATATACACGTTCTTCCCGGAGAAGCGCTTGAAGTTGTACAAAAACGAATGATCGAATTTATGGCCGAACGCAAACTGTCTTTCAATACGATTCCGAGCGTACCGAATTTCGTCTATGATAAAAAAACCGGGATAGTATCGTGCGATTGGACCGAATTTGATAAAGTGGCCAAATGGTATTTCGATGAAATTCACGTTCGTTGGTCGTATATGCCACTGTCACAGTTCTATCTGTTTGGTTGGGGATTGCCTCCGAAAATGATTAAGGATGAAGCTCCCTATAATGGAGAATATCCATATCCTGATGCCGACCGTGCCGTTCTTCGACCCGAATTCAAAAAGGCGTATCAGGCATGTCTAACCTGTTTCTGGAATCACGTTAAAGAAAAAGGCTGGGCTGATCGATTCGTCCTCTATATCTCGGACGAGCCGTTTTTCTCGCGTCCGGAAATTATAACACAGATGAAAGTTTTGTGTGCAATGGTTCATGAAGTCGATCCGGAAATAAAAATCTATTCGAGTACTTGGCGTCACCTTCCCGAATGGGACGGATCTCTTGACGTTTGGGGAATCGGTCATTATGGTATCGTGGAACCTGAACAACTTCTAAAGTCGAAAAAACGTAATGATTCGTTCTGGTGGACGACAGATGGACAGATGTGTCTTGATACGCCCTATTGTGCCATTGAGCGATTACTTCCATGGTGGTGTTGGCGGTGGAATGCGGACGCCTATGAATTTTGGGGGGCAAACTGGTTTACCTATAATCCGTTCGATTACGGGTGGCATCGTTATATTCCACAGACGGATACGCCGACGAATAAATACTTCGTTCGCTATCCGAATGGCGACGGTTATATTTTCTATCCGGGGCGACTAATTGGACTTGGAACCACAATTATTTCATCGGTTCGCGCGGAAGCCGCTCGCGATGGACAGGAAGATGCTCTTCTGTTGTGTCTCCTTGATAAAGCGATCCAAAGTGCCAAGCCGGAAAATCCACTCCGGGTCGAAGCAGAAAAACTTCGCGAAGAAGCGGCATCCCTTGTTCCTATCCCGGTTGCGTCCGGTCGGTATTCGACTCGTTTTCTATCAGACCCGGAACAAATTGATTACCTTCGTATACGTATTGGCGAGGTTTTGGAAGCGTTACGATGATTTAGAATGTTTCAAAATGAAACAAGTTATTTTTAAAAAATACGTTTTTTAGAAAATAACAGTTGTTGTGTTGAAACATGGAGTTATTTCAGATACATAATACCACCTTGTAACGTTTGAAAATCCGGGTATATAGGGAGGGTATTTATATATACAGGCTATATATACGGGCGACTGGTCTGTGTCCGTAGGGATATTTGCGGGGGAATAGCACTCTCGTCCGTTCTACGTAAATATCCTGTAAACTTTTTCATAGACATTGTTCGTCTACCGGCTGGAATAGTCTGTCTTAAAGTTTACAGTGGATAATTCCAATGACTGGGGACGTTGTGAACATGATAATAACTGTAAAAATGTAAATTAAAAAATATGATACAAATCAAATAAAGTAAAAGGGAAAAATATGAAGCAAATAAAATATTACCATCGATTCTTCTGTTTGATATTAATTGCAATAACAACGGTTCCCGTTTGGAGTTCGGAAAAGGAAACGCCAAACAATGCCGTTTTTTTTATCCGTGATTATGGCGCTGTAGGAGATGGAAAAACACTTGATACAGTGGCGATACAAAAAACCATAGATGCTTGTGCAGCGGCGGGAGGCGGTACAGTTCGATTTACCAAGGGAACCTGGTTGTCCGGATCACTATTCCTCAAAAGTAGGGTACATATTCAATTGGATCAAAATGCCGTTCTTCTTGGAAGTACGCGCAAGGAAGATTATAAATATGTTGATTATTACGATAGAAAATATTTGAATATTCCGGAAGATAAAACATCGTCGGCAGCCTATTTGATCTATGCGGATGGGGTAGAAAACATAACGATTAAAGGTTCCGGCATAATCGACGGGAACGGAGAAACCTTCTGGACCAAGCCGAAGACGAAAAATTATCAGGTATGGGACGTACCGTCATGGCGGCCTCGAGCCTTGATTTGTATTGTACGTTCCCGATTTTTAACGTTTCAGGACATTACATTACGGAATTCTCCCACCTATACCATCTGGACAATGAAATGTGAAGATCTGGCATTTCATCATTTAACGATTAAGAATCCGATATACGGTCCTAATACAGATGGTCTGGATATCGATTGTTGTCGTCGTGTGGTTATTTCGGACTGTAATATAACCGGAGGGGACGATTCTGTTGCCATAAAAAGCGACTCGGGCCCCTTTGGTGCGGAGGAATTCGCCTGTGAAGATATTTCCGTTTCCAACTGTGTTTTCTGTGCAGGTCCGGCATGTGGTGTCCGTATCGGTTATGAAGGAGACTCCATTATTCGTAACTGTTCTTTTAGTAATATAACGATTTGGAATTCAGACCTGGGGATCGATCTGGTTAGTATTCTTCCTCCGCCACGATATTCCATAAAACATGGCAGTCGAATTGAGAATATTACATTCAGTAATTTAACAATGCGAAACGTCGGTAATCCGATCCATTTTTGGTTGAATAATCAAATACCGCTGGAAAAACCGACGATTTATATGCGGAATATTTCCATATCAAATATGGTGGCTGAATGTTCCCAGTGCTGCTATATTGGTGGGTATGCGGATCAGAATATCGAGAAGATTTATCTGTCTAATATTCGTCTGATACCGACGGGAACATGTTCTCCTGAACTACCAGCGACAGCCCTGCCGAACTGGAAGGCCTGTTTACCCTACGTTTTTTATTGTTCCATGGTCGATCATATTTATATAAACGATTTAACGATCGACTGGTCCAAGGCGGGAAATGGCTGGAAGTATGGCCTATTTTTCCATAAAGCCAAAAATGTTAATTTATCCTCTATATTCTCCTTTGGTGGGGAAAAGCAGACACCACTCGCGGCTGTTGGGTTTGATGAATCTCAAGGACGTTTGTGGAATTCCGGAATCACCGACAAATATCCGCTGTTACAGGGACAAAATGGTTCTGATATCTTTATGAACGGCTGTGATTTCAATGGCTTTCCCAATGCGGTCCTATTGGATAAAACCAGTAAATTGCGCCATAATCAGGAAAAATGATGTTTTCAAACGATAAAGGACTTTATTTATCACCACGGAGAATATAGATTTTTACGAATAGTCTTTTGATATACCTGCTCTCTGTAAAATCTGTACTCAAAAGACTGTAATTGCATCAAATGATCTAATGTATATCAGTGGTTTATAAAAATGTATCTTGTTTATACATAGGATCCGTTATATTGGATATATCATCTTTCAGTCTATTTTATTTTTTCATATTCGATAACAATAGCGCTTTGTTTTTCCGGAATCAAGAATGGATACTCGACTAATTCTGTTCCGGACAGCGTTTTGGTTTCGTCGATCTTGTAGCCTGATTTGAAACGGATTTTGTAGTTGGCCGTAGGTTCAATGGCTTTCATCGACAGATTTCGACCCAAATATGGAGAATTGGTTTGTCGGAAGATATAGACAAGACCTGCGGCCAGATCCGGTCGATGGAGCTGGAAGGCAATAATTGATGTTTTACCGAGCGCCGCATCCGAAAGCGGATAAAAATCCCCATACCAGAATTTCTGATAGACTTTAGCCTCGTTAATTGATTGTTTTGTTAATTCCGGATTATAGTCGTCGTCAAGGAAATTATATTGTAAAATAGCACCAGGACAGGCCGCACTTCGGAAGGTATAGGGAGAAGGATCCCAGGCTACAGAGGCGAAGAGTGGTATATATTGGGCAATGGAGAGTGACTGAATTTGATCCCATTCCGGATGACCGGGCCAACAGCAGGTATCGCTCCGCCATAGTGAAATTGATCGGGAGATTGTTTCCAAATCGATTCGGCGTCCACCGGAAGCACAGTTATCAATCCATAGACCCGGATGTCGAGATCGAATCGTATCCCACATTCGATAATGTGCTTCTATATATCGTATTTCTGTCATACCCCGTCGATTGGGTTCATCGTTATCTCGCCAGTAATTTAGCGGATCTATATTGAAGTCGTTTCGATAAATATTGACGCCATATTCCTCAATTCGTTTTGAGAGGAGATCGGTCATATATTTTTCAGCAGCCGGATCGGAGAGTTTGTAGAGTCCTCCTTTTTTGCCGCCAAAAACAAATTCTGAATGGTTTTGAGCGATATCGGTTTCAGGCGCGACACGTTCCGGCTCGAACCAGAGCGTGAATTTCAGACCGAGTTGATGGACAGCGGCCCCAAGAGCCTCAAGTCCGTTGGGAAAATTATTCTTGTCGGAGAACCAGTTACCGACGCCATTTGGAAAACCGACTGGGAACCAGGCGGCATCGAACCAATAGGAAGTACATCCGGCATTGGCTAATCGTCGTGCAAATTCAACTTGTTGATCATATTTCTCCCAACCCGTCCGTTTGCGATAATATCGATCAAAACATTGCCCGAAAATTTCCAATGGGACCGGCATCGTCTGCGATTTCACGTCGGGACCCGCAGTCCATTTCGGAGCGTACTCGAATAAAAGAAGGCGACGCCATAGGACATGGGCGTCAATTCGTTCACCATGCCACGGCATTAGTAATATGCGTGGCGATCGGATCGACTCGTCAGGATAGAGGACGGTTGCAATTTCTTCTTGTCCTACGGAGAGATGTGTGTCATGGGGGGAACTTTTACGGAATTTAGCCGACCATTGACCGGACCAGCCTATTGTCATAAAAACACCTTCATCCATGGTTCTGGAATCGACCGACGAACGACTGATATTCCAAAACGGCATGACTCCATTTGACGGACGTCCACCGACTGGTGAAAACGTTTTTTCTTCTCCGTCTTTCAACGGGTATAATTCCGGAAGCCAACTGGTTTCATTACAGGAGTCACCACGAAGTGTGTGAACGGCAATTGGAATGTTTTCCAGTCCCAGATTGAGTGTTGTCTCCAGGACCTTGACATCTGATAAAATCGGAGTTTCCTTCTTGCCTCCATTTTTGAAATTCAGAAGCCACTCAATTGCAGCGAAATTTTCAAAATGTCGGACAACCGCCTCTACAATCAATCCGGTTTCCGGGTCTGTCCAACGATAGGCTGTTCGACACGAATCAAGAGGTTCCGCCTTAAAGGTCCATTTCGGTAATAATTCCGTTGACGATTTTCCTCCATAAATAAAAGAGAATGGGTAATTCGATCCGGTCAGAAGTTGTGCGGTCCGATCCGACAGGGAATACATGGTATCATCAGTGGCAATGACCTTCGCTTCCGCCCAATCCGCTTGATCACAACTGGGGCCATCTTCGGTCGTTTCGACTAAAAGAGTTAATTCGGAGGTTGGAGGATCTATTTTCAATTCGATTTTTTGCGCCTTGTCTTTTCCAGTTAAAATACCGGAACGGAAAATTTCTTTTTTATTGGCTAGAACGGCAAAAATGACCGAACCGGCAGATCCATGGGTTGAGCTGTTGTTGTCGATTCCAATGTTTGCCGAAAACCATTTGACCGGCTTCGGAAAATGAACCAATATTTCACTGTTTGCATGCGTACCAAGACCTGTTTTATATTCGGTAGGACCTATTTTGATTTTATTACCCATACACGACTCGTTAAATCGGAGTCGATTATAATCCTGATGAATGACTTCAATTGAAATACGATTTGGATTGGGTATACTTTTTTTCCTGGCGAAAACAGCCGATTCCCAAGTACGAATTTGTTCGATCTGTGTGGAGTCGTGCATGATTTCGTCATTCGGACATGTTGGTCCCCAAGTTGCATAGTCGATGGCATTGGAATCAAATGGACTGACCTCTGTTAATTTATTGGTGATTTTACTGGATGAAGAGTTGGTTCGAATCTCCTTTTTTTCCGTTGCATTTGAATAGATCGTCCAAAACATTAATACCATTAGAACCGATATAAAGTTGAGAATGGTTTTTATGTTGATTACCTTTTTTTTTGTATCCATTGTTTATTATACTTTCTCTTTTTGATAAATAAAGAAAAGGAAATTCCAGACAGTATTGGGAACTGTCTTTAGTTACTAAAACGGTAAATGATATTATTTACAGCCACGAATATTACATCTCCGGTTAAAAATACCTTTTATTTACACCTTGATTTACACCTTGATTTTCCAATAAAGTTTGGCGATCAGACTTTATCGGCGTCCGGAACGACGAATTCACCACGATATTCACGTGTTTCCTGTTTTTTCGCATCGGCATTATCGATAAAATGTTCTTCCTTCGGATCGAATTTGAGCATTGGACCAACGGACAACGGAGTTCGTTTGAGATCTACATTATTTGCTTTCAGTTGGGCAACTGTTCGTTTGAATGTTGCTTCGTTATCATCGTGACTTGGAACGTCTTTAATGATTTTAAGTGCTTCGTCGAGGGAGACTTTATTCTGTTCTCCTAAATAATAGGAGGTATTAGCCAGGTGTGCCAGACCAGCAGACAAATGTCCACATTTAGCATCGGCGTTTAATAGGGAGTAATCACGTTTAAGGCAGGCGGTAATAAAATTATCGAAATGGAGATTATCGGATCCTCCCTTGAATTCTTTAATCACATTTCCTTTTAAATCGTATGCGGCCGTATAGCCATATTGGGATTGAACCCAATATCCTTCGGACCCGTAGGCAATGACACCGACTTTAGCACCATTGACCGCAGCCGTTTCAAGACCGAATGTTTCGAAAACGAGTGTTTTACCATCGGCATAATTATAAATGGCAATTTCGATATTGGCGGTATCACCGGCATCAACATAGTTTGGATCCTTCATTTCGATATCATAACCGAGTCGTCCACCATAGGTAATAACACTGATTGGAAATTCGGTAACACCGAGTGCGGTCCGCGCGATATCGGTTTGATGTGGTCCCTGATTACCGGAATCACCATTTCCAAACAGACGTTGCCAATGCCAATCATAATGGAAATTACGTCTTGTACAAGGTTCGATTATTGGAGCTGGTCCGGACCATAGATTGTAATCGACTTCCTTCGGAATCGGATATTTACCGAGTGGACCAATAGCTTTACGACGTCGATAACAGAGGCCTCTAACCAACTTTATTTCGCCGATTCCTCCGGAATGAATGAATTTAAATCCATCTTTAACCGCCGGATTCGAACGGCATTGTGACCCGACCTGGCACATCCGACCATATTTTTTAGCAGCGGCAATTAGAGCTTTTCCTTCATGGATATTGTGACAAATTGGTTTTTCGATATAAACGTCTTTACCTGCCATCATGGCCCAAACACCACCTAGTGCATGCCAATGATTCGTCGATGCACAACTAACAAGGTCCACACCGGAAATGGCGAGTCCTTCTCGCATATCACGAACCTGTTTCGGTTCGAAACCTTGTGCTTTTTTAATAATGGCAGCCGCTTTTTCCAAGTGATTTATATCGGGATCGGCGATACATACGATTTGTGTTCGTGGATCGGTCAGAAATTCCTGAACATGACTTCCAAGTCCTCGTCCGCCGCATCCCATGACCATAACTCCCAGTTTTTCATTGGCACTTGGCTTTTTCTCTTCCACTGCACTCAAATAGACACCTGTCGTTGTACCCAGAGCAACACTTCCCGTTATGATCGAACTACTAATAAATTCTCTTCTTGAAATCATATCCATTGTAAAAATATCCTTCTAAATTTTTGATAAATGAACGGACTGCCGAACGTTTTTCGTTAAGGTTCGGGACAGCATACCGTTCAAAATGTTTATTTCCATAGAGTATACTAGAATCAAAAGTCCTTTACAAGCATATTATCGTAAAAAACTTAAAACAAGGCGTTCGACCAATAAAAGGGAGGATTTTCCTTTCTGTAATCTTGTTTTATATTGACTTGAAATCTTGTTTTATATTGTCTTGAAATTTGATGATATATATTGTAATATATATTATAATTGTAACATCTATTGTATTAGAGCATCCTGTAAAATCCTGTTCAATCACCGATAATTTTATGGAATTTGTTTTAACGTATTGTCGTTATGACCCTTTGTTGATAGAATAGATAGTATAAAGATAGGGTAGACTTCGTTGGACGAGGCTGTCCAGGATCCCCGTTACAAGTGTTGTTCCTACTTGATTAAGAGTAATAATATATGAGTTTATTAACACCTGTTTTTTTGATTGCCGGTGTTTGTGCCGCAGTAATTCCGATTATTTTACATTTTATGATGCGAGGCAAGCCTAAAAAAGTGGAGTTTCCTGCCTTGAGGTTTGTTCGGCAGTCTTTTTTGGGGAATCGAAGTAAATACCGGCTTCGTCACTGGCTTCTTCTGTTATGTCGTGTTGTGATTCTGATTATGTTGGGATTGGCACTGGCACGCCCGATCCTGATGACCTTAAAATCCGGAAGTGAACAAGGTACTGCTTCCGGTATGATGACGGTATTGAATCAGCGGAGTGAAGGTCCGGTTGCCATGGTTTTGGTTATTGATACTTCTGTCCGTATGGCAGCAATGGAGAAGAATCAGACACGGCTTGCTTCGGCCCAGAGCGAGGCGCGTTATCTTTTATCTCGTCTGCCCCAAGGGAGCAAGGCAGCCATTATTGATTCCAGTTGTGATCATGATTCGTTTCAGGTTGACTTGACAGCAGCACTTGAAATTTTGGATCAGTTGCGTATTGTTCCAAATGGTCGGTCACTACCAGATTCGATAATAGAGGCACTTCGTCTGTTAAAAAACGTACCGTTGGAAGACCAGGAGATCTTTGTTATAACGGATCGAACGGAAACAAGTTGGCCTGTTCGGCAGAAAGAACAGATTCTTCGTTTTTTATCATCTTGGAATAGTGGACAACAGGAATCATTTCCACCGACAATCTATTTAATCGACTGTGGTCAAGATCAGGTGACCAATATTTCCATTTTGGACTGCGGTTTGGCTTCCGAGGTTTTTCCGACGAAAACGGCCTTGCAATTTCAGGTGGAAATGAGTCATAGCGGATCTGCCCGAGACGATACCCTTGAACTTCACCTGCTTCCACAAACGAAACCATCTTCAGTGAATAAAGATATAGTGAATAAAGATATTACGGACAAAGATCTTTTTTCAAAAAAAGACGGGAATATAGATCTTCTCTCCGAAACACCGGTGAAAGCGGAAGTACCAGTTTCTTTCAGTGAAGGTGATTCGAAGCGAACCGCCGTATTAACCTTGTCCGACTTGACGCCCGGCATTTATCAGGGAGGGGTTCGGTTTAAAGGAGGCGATCTTCTAGCAGTTGACAATAAACGATGGTTTACATTTGAGGTTCGTTCTGACTGGAATATTCTCGTAGTCAGTGATAATCCGACCGCGAAGAAATCACTGTTTGTTCGGGAAGCATTGGCTCCGGAGGAACTGCGTCGTACCGGTCGCGCGCCTTTTCAGTTAAAGATTGTATCCTGGAATGATCTTGATCAGTTAAAACGAACCGACCTACAAGCCTATCAGGCCATTTTACTTTTGGATCCACCACGAACGCTGGAGCGCAGTGCAGGTGTGTTATTGGAATACGTTCGTGCAGGAGGTGGTTTGGGGATTTTTCTTGGACGGAATGCCCAACCAACCTATTTTGGTCGTGATAAAATACGGGAACTTCTAGGAGCGCAACTTGTTAATCAGGTTCGCGTTCCTGAATGGTCGGTCGGTCTTGTTCCTGTTCAGTACGAGAATCTTGTTCTAGCGTCATTTCGGCCGTTTGCACAAGGTTCGGATATTCCCTGGAGTGCCATGACCGTCAATAGATATTGGTATATGAACGAGTTATCGCCTCAATTGAATCGTATTATCGACTATACCGATGGTCGTCCGGCCCTTTATCTTCATTCGATGGGGCAGGGGACGGTTCTGGTCTGTACATCCCCCCTATCGGATCTTCCGGCAGAGTCACCATGGAATCTATGGCCAACGGGAGACGCATCATGGATTTTTCCTGTTCTAATGGATGGAATTGCACGGCATCTTCTCTCCGGGGGCATGTCCAGTCGAAATATTATAGCTGGTCAATCGATTGTTATTCGTTCCCATAATAATGAATTGCCGGAAAAAGGTGTTCTTCATTTTCCCAATGGTGAAACAATTGAGATCAATGCTATTATGGGCGAAAAACGTTTTCTATTTACCGGAACCAATCAAATCGGTCCCTATATTCTGGATTCAAAAGAAAAGGGGCAGGAGACGTTCCGGTCAGGCTTTACCGTAAATTATTCGCCGGAAGAATATAATCTTCGGACATTGACCAAGGACGATATTTTGACTTTTTTCGGTTCAGATAACGCTCAATGGCTCAATCAGAAGGAGGCGGTCGTCACGACAAAGAATCGACAGCGAACTGGTACCGAGTTTTATTCCAGTGTCGTTCTGTTATTGGCGGTCCTACTTCTTGCGGAAGCGGTCTGGTCGCAACGATTTTATAGAGAAAAATGAATTTTCGGGAGATTTGTTCTGTTATTGTCTTTTTATGCAATAGTAAACGGATTTTCATATCAAGGTTACCGATTATAATATAAAGAAGATTTTATACCCTAATATAAAGGATCTGGAAGGTGGATGTTTCTTCACATTCCGAAAACCGGTTGAAAACTTAAAAACGAAAACTGTCTTGAAGACATTTAAATAGGATAGGAATCATGGAGATAGATGTATGAAAATATTTATTGCGATTCTAAAAAAAGAGCGTTGGGTATCATGTTTATTTTTACTGTTTCTCTTGATTTCATTATACGGCTGTGATCGAGTTAAATCAACCATGAAACAACCCGTCGATGAAAAACAGCCGTCATTGGTACGAACGATGGTCATTCCGGAAGGAACGAAGATGGAAAATCGTGTTTTTCCCGTCTTTACCAAGGAGGGACAGAGTGCGAAAATTTCATTTCGTGTTCCTGGTGAATTATTCGAGTTGAACGTAAAGATTGGTCAGCAGGTTAAAAAAGATGAAATAATAGCCAAATTGGATCAACGTGATTATATATTAGCCGTAGAACGAATTGGAAAAGGTTTGGAGGAGGCGCAAGCCGGTCTCAAGGCCATGAAGACCGGAGCACGGGTGGAAGATATAAAATCTCTTGAGTCACAACTAGCTGCGGCGACATCACAATTGGAACAGGCGGAAAAGCAGTATAAACGAATGGAGAATCTGAAAAAAGACGGCACAGTCGCCGATGTTCAGTTTGATATGGCCAAAACGACCCGGGATTCCGTTCAGGCGCAAAAACTGTCGCTGGAAGAACAACTCAAGAAGGCTAAATCCGGATCACGGGAAGAAGAGATTCAAATGATGGAGGCTAAAATTGCCGGTTTGAATATAGATTTGACTCTTGCGAAAAATAAACTCAAGGATACCGAACTCAAGGCTCCTTTTGACGGTACTATTTCCGAAAAATTCTATGATAATCATGAAATGATTCTACCGGGTCTACCTGTCGTCTCTATTGCCAATACCAAATTAATGGAAGCGACCTTGAGTGTTCCGCGCGATATTGTTCTTCGTCAAGAGAATATTAAAGGAGTCGAATGTGAATTCAGTATACCGGAGAATGTCAAATTTTCCGCCAGAATAAAGGAAATTGGGCAATCCGTTCAGCAAGGGACTCTCTCCTATCCTATGACTGTTATAATCGATCTTGCCCAGCGTTCCGGAACGATTCTGTCCGGAATGACCGGAACGGCAACTATCTCCATAACCGGCAATGAAAAAACTTTCTTCGTTCCAACCTCCAGTATAATTACCGCCAATCCTAATGATTTATCCAAGGAAACCTGTCTGTGGTTGGTAGATAAGGAACAACAGACGGTCTCGCGTAAAACGGTTAAAGTTGGGACGATCACCGACAAGGGAGTTACGATCGAATCCGGCTTGAATCCAGGTGATATCATTGTTACGGCAGGAGCCCGATTTTTGACCGATGGTCAAAAAATTCGTATGGAGAAGGTGGAGAATGTAAAGACGTCGTTATAATGTTTCCGATTGTTGAAGACATTCCGAGATATTTAATATAGATTTACGAAAATTCATGGTATAAAAATGCTGTCTCGATATGCGGTAAATCACCGAATGGTGATTGGGTTTTGTGTCTTTTTGATTATATTGGGAGGTCTGTATTCCTATTGGAAAAACGGTCGTCTGGAAGATCCGGAGTTTTCCATACGAACCTCGTTAATAGTCACGTTATATCCAGGGGCGTCTGCCGATGATGTGGCGCATCTGGTTACAAATGAAATAGAATGTGCCGCGCAACAGGTTAAAGGGTTCGATAAAGTTCGTTCTATTTCCAAGCCAGGTATCTCTTTTGTTATGGTGGATTTGGTGAATACCGTCGATCCGGTCGATATGCAGAAATGCTGGCAGGAACTGCGAAACAAGGTGGCGGAAACAAAAATCAAACTTCCAGTTGAGGCCCTGCCTTCTGTTGTAAAAGATGATTTTGGCGATGTTTACGGAATTGTTCTGGCTTTATCGGCAGATGGTTTTTCCGATGCGGAATTACGGGACAAGGCCAAGGAATTGCAGAAGGAACTTCTTTTGGTCGATCAAGTTCGTCGTGTCGAATTATGGGGTGTGCCCGATGAACGGATTGAAGTTCAGATATCTCAATCTCGAATGAAGGAACTGGAAGTTCATCCGCTCCAAGTGATTTTAGCGCTTCAGTCACAGAATCTGATGACCGATTCCGGTAATATGACCTTGGGGGGCGAAAAAATACGAATCGCTCCTTCCGGGGAATTTAAATCTATCGAAGAAATTGAAAATCTTGTTCTTCCGGATGGCAAGGTATCCGATTTTGCAAAAATAGCACAGAACCTGACCGAAGGGGAATCAATCAATTCCATTTTATCCAAATTAGGGACCATAAAAGGTGAAGGAACCCGCCAGATTCGTCTGAAGGATATAGCTGATGTCCGTAAAGTTCTTCATGACGAACCTTCTCAAATCATGCGTTCCAATGGCAAACGTGCGGTCGTACTGGCGTTATCGCCAAAACCGAATGGTGACGTTATCAAAATGGGGGAACTGGTCCACAAACGATATCGGGAGATTTTGGATTCCTGGCCGGTTGGTTATAATATTGATGTCATTAGTTATCAGCCGGATAATGTTTACGTTGCCATTCATGGATTTATTAAAAACCTGTACGAGGCGGTCATTATTGTGACCATCGTTGTTATGCTGGCCATGGGTTGGAAGAGTGGCCTTTTGATTACAAGTAGTTTGTTAATTGTAATATTAGGGACATTTTGTGTAATATATCCGCTTGGTGTTGTATTTCAGCGGACGTCCTTGGGAGCATTGATTGTTGCGTTAGGAATTCTGGTAGACGATGCCGTTGTGGTTGGTGACCTGATTTTGGTTCGAATGCAGCGGGGAATGGAGCGTAAAGAGGCCTGTATTGAAGGGGCCAGTCGAGCGGCCCATCAGCTTTTGGGAGCGACTATTGTTGGGGCATTGGCGTTTTGGCCGGTTTATCTGTCTACAAATGAGACGGGCCAATATGCAGGTTCCCTTTTTATTGTCGTCGGAGTTTCTTTAATGATCAGTTGGTTTGTCGCCATGATGCAGACACCTGTCGTCTATTATTTATTTGTAAAAACACCTCCTGCGGTTTCCGGAAAAGATCCGCATGGTGGACCGGTTTATAGGGGATATCGACATCTTTTGGAATTTGTTCTTCATCATAAAACCATAACATTGACTATTCTGTTGGGACTTCTGTTCCTTGGGGGGTATGGTTTTACGAAGATTCCGCAGATCTTTTTTCCACGGGCACAGAGAACACAATTTATGGTTGATTATTGGTTGCCGGAAGGAACGTCCATTAATACCGTTTCCGATGATATTCGGAAGATCGAGGAGTATCTTCTTCAGCAGGAGGGAGTGATAAATACAGGTTCTTTTATTGGAGCAGGTCCGCCCCGATTCTATTTACCCTATGAGCCGGAACTTCCCAACTCCAGTTATGCACAGATTGTCGTAAACGTTAATTCGATGGAAGATGCCGACCGTTTATTGGGTCCGACCGAGAAATGGATTAAATCGAATTTTCCACAAGCGGAAACCAGAGCGCAACGTTTCGCGTTGGGACCAACCACGAAACAGGAGATTGAAGCGCGAATCAGTGGTCCGGACCCGATTGTTTTGAGGGATCTTGCGGATAAAATTCTTGATATATTAAAACAGAATCCGCAGACAAGTTTTGTTCGTGACGATTGGCGTCAGATGGTACCGACCTGGAGTCCGGAATTTTCACAGGTTAAGGGAACGCAATCCATGATTTCACGTGGTGAAATGTTGTTTGCGCTTCGTTGGGCGACCAGGGGGATTCCCACAGCAACCTATGGGGAAGGGGATAATCTTCTACCGATCCTCGTTCGTTCTATTCCGGAAGACCGTAATAATACGGAAATACTAGCTAATACACCGGTCTGGGGGCATTCGGTCAAGAGTGTTCCGTTATCCCAGTTAACGGAAAATACCGATATTAATTGGGAGTTCGGTCAGATACAAAGACGTAATCGAATTCCGACGATTACTGTTGGCGCGGATGCTGCTTTAGGGGCCGATTGGTCTGTCTTAATGAAGGTATTAAAGCCGGAAATTGAGAAGGTACCGTTACCGGACGGATATAAATTGGAATGGGGCGGACAATATGAAAAATCCAATAATGCGTCTTTGGATATGCTCAAAAAACTGCCGATTGCGCTTGTTTTTATGGCGATTATTGTTGTCGTTTTGTTCAATGCAATTCGGCAGCCACTGATTATTCTATTAACCTTCCCGTTAGCGACGATTGGAGTGACCTTCGGTATGCTTCTACTTCAGAAGCCATTTGGTTTTATGGCCTTGGTAGGCGCTATGAGCCTGTTGGGAATGATGGTCCGAAATGGGGTTGTTCTAATGGACCAGATCGACGAGGAATTAGCCAAGGGTGAATCGGCCTATCATGCTATTGTTGATGCGTCCGTTGAACGAATGCGCCCTGTAACTGTTGCCGCACTGACGGTTATAGTGGGAATGATTCCGTTATTACGTGACCCGCTATTTGATTCCATGGCGACCGCGATTATGTTTGGATTGATTTTTGCGACTGTTTTGACCTTGTTCGTCGTCCCAATGTTTTATATGATTTTCTTCCGCGTTAAGTTACCGAAGACTTCACATTAAAGGGAGAATGATATCGTCATACTTAATAGAGGTTTGTGAACTATAATTTCCAGTTCTACTCAAGGTCATTATAAAAGTCTATTTTAATAAAAGTCTATTTTAAAAAACAGGCGAGACGCCTGTTTGGGAGGATGCGGACGAGACGTCCGTGCTCCCAGAAAATACCGAATTTATAACGTCCTAAAGTATCGTTACAATTATTTAAATAGACGTTATAATTATTTAAATAGACGAGAATTTCTGTTTGCGGAGGACGCACCAGAAATTCCACTATCCAGGTATCCATGTTCCCCCTATTTTTATACTTTATACGCCAATAGAGTTTGACCCATTGAAAACGGATATGCATTCGTGGATGGACCATCCACGTTTTCGTGGAAACCTGTCCTGCCACCTTTGATCGATATTCCATTGACAAACCGGGGATTACAGGTTTCGTTGAATATAAAAAAGTACGTGAAACGAATTTTGTTATTTATTTCCAGAGTTCCTTGAGTATTCGAACCGTTTCGTTGACAAGTTGTTGGCCTCCTTCCGGACTGACTTGGTCACTTTCAACAACAGCACTGTATCCCCCACCCGTAATAGCGCGGGCAGTAGGCAGATAGGAACCATCACCATCGGCCAGTTCGATAATAAAGGTGGCCATGGCGGGACTGCGTACCTTCATTCGCATACCGTAATCGGTAAATAATTCAAACTGATTGCTAGCAAGAGCAACGTCACCAATTCGCAATACATGGACAAAAGCGGGGAAATCCTTGATTCCGTTCTTTTGTTGATCGAGATAACGTTCAACGACATTCCCATACCAGCCGATCGCCATAAAAGCGACTTCAGCAGGCGATTTATTGGGATTCTTTTTGAGTGCATCTTTAAAACTGTCACCCATTTTTTTCGCATTTTCGTATTCATCTTGAGTGACCTTGCGCATTTTAAGGGGGAGGGTTTCATATTTGTGTCCGAAGGAGATATTGGATTTTTTATCTTTTTGAACGGCATCGTAGATATCGGCCACCGTTCGATCTATTTTCCAGGCTGCCGCTTGTAATTCGGATTGACTGCGAAGTTGCCGCATTCGATTTTTGGCTTCTTTACGATACATCCAATGGGGAGAATTATCGCCTGCCGCACCGTTTGTACCGACAATGACAACATCTTTACCGAACCGCTTCTGAAGGAGCTGACGTGTTGGATGCCAAAAATCAGCGTTAATAACGGAGAGATGTTCTACGATCTGTGCGGTACATGCAACATTAATAAAAATACCGAGTACCGTTCCTTTTTTATCCCAAAAGAAGAGAGATCCGAGATCGTTATCTGCCCCATTTTCAAAATGGGAAAAGTTTTCATCATTCGTATTACCGTACATTTGGGAATGACCATCGAAATAAACGACCCGACGACTTTCTCCGATTACAACCGGATCAATTCCCCAGGAGAAATCGGCCGGAACCTGTTTTTTCCAGGCGGAAACGATGCCATCGGCAATTTTGTCGGACATGAATTCAATGGTATCGGAATAATTCTGAATATTGTCTCCCTTGGGAAGGTCTGGACCAATATAGAGAGTGGGGGCGGTATGGGTATGAATCGCGAATAGAACAATTTTTTGGGGGTTAATCGAGGAATCTTTTTTTACCGCTTTTTCACGTACTTTTTGTGCGAAGTCCGTAGGAACATGGACCACATCGACGGAAACGAGAATGGCGGAATCGACCGCATTACCTTTTTCAAAGGCGTTAATTGCTATTGTATTAGCGGTAATGGGTGTCTCTGCGCCTTGAGAAAGACGCAGATTGAACTGTCCCCAGAGCGGTACTGATTTATCCGGGGTAATATCGACACTTGAAGTGCCAACCTTGAGTTCTGCTGCATTTAGGGTCCATGCCATACAGAGCATACAAAGAACCAGAAACATTTTTGGTAATTTCATATAATATCTCTCCTTGGTTGATACAGGTGTTTTTAACCCTTGGACATTTACGATTTATTTCGTAAATAAAGTTGAATACGGACAATTATCTGCAAGTTCCAATGGTTTTGAACACTACTTTACTAAATGGTCTCCATTGATTAAAATCAATTTATACCGTGGGTCGTTATAAAAACAACATTTCCGGGGAATGCAGACGTCTTGTCCGCATCCTCCAAAACAGGCGTCTCGCCTGTTTTGAAAAATAGACTTTTATAACGACCTTGAGTATATTAGAATCAATGTATCAGGAGAAAAAGGCAATGTCAAGTTCAAACGAAAAAATATTATAGTCATTTACGGAGTACCTTTAGGATGTTTTCAATTTTAACAAGTGAAAACAGAAGAATATGTTAAAATAGGTATAATAGATAATGTGAAAAAATTGACAATTGTGTAATGATAGAATAGTAATTACTGATTATTACAATATCAGAGATGGAAATTTTAATAATTTTAAAAGAATTGACTCAAGATATGAATTACACCTTGACGAAATGCGTAAATTTCGATATAGTTTATACATGAACAGGGAAAGTTGAAGGAAGTAGTAAAATATTTCAACAAAACTGATTTTGACTTTTGAACGAATCAAGGACGATTCGGTATATAGGGGATTTGTAGGAGGAGAATACTAAAATCTTCGATAATAGTCCTTGTCGCCTCGGAGACCAACGGAAGTTGGGGGTGGTTCAGTCGCGCAAATATTTTTATAATATTGATTGATTGGAATAATTTATGTCGAGTATAGAAAATACTTTAAAACAAAAGAGTAATACGATATCCCGCCAAAACGGAACACGGAAGTTGCCGTTTTTTCAGAATTTACGTGAAAATACAACGGATCAATCAGGAATTGAATCGTTTCCACAGTTGGTTTTTGCTCCGGTCCATTATGAACCTGGTTATGCCTATCCTTTAATTATTTGGTTACATGGATCCGGGGCCGATGAACGTCAATTGTTTCGCATTATGCCGAAAATCAGTATGCAGAATTATGTTGCGGCGGCACCGCGTGGTTTGATGTATTCCGAGACATCGGTGTTCCGTCCGCTTAAGGAATGCCGTGTTGGAGATCAAACTCGACGTATATCATCCACCTATGATTGGCCTGGTAACGATGTGGCTGTAGGTAAAGCGGAAGAGCGAATCTTTTCATTGATTGAAAATACAGCTTTTCGTTATAATATCAACCGTAAACGAATTTTTCTGGCCGGTTTCGATATTGGTGGAACGATGGCCCTTCGGGTTGCAGCGAAATATCCTGAAATGTTTGCGGGAGTCGTTTCGTTGTGTGGTGGTTTTCCAGAAGATAATGCTCCTTTAGCCAATTGGGAAAAAGTTCGCAGTCTTCCGATAATGCTTTCATTTGGGGTTCGTAGTCGTGTTTTTTCCGCACCCGAAGTTATTAAAAATCTTCATCTGTTCCATACGGCAGGTTTGCTTGTTTCCATTCGCCAATATAATGCGGCACAGGAACTGACATCCCATATGCTGACCGATGTAAATAATTGGGTTATGGGACAAATTCTCAACAGATAAATGGAAAGTGTTTAGTATAATGTGGGATCGTTCGATAGACACAAACAAAGATCCGTTAACTCAAAAGCGAAATAGTTTTGATCGTTCGCGACCAGAAGATCAAAAACCTGTTCGCGACAGTTTGCTAAAAGGAATTGCGGCTGGAAGTAACAGCGAAGTTGTCCTGGACTTGGAATTTGGCCGTACCTCCATGTCCACAGAAAATGTAAATCAACTGGAAGGGGGATCGATTATCCCTCTTCCCGATAATCCTAATGGTAACGTTCAGATTATTTGGGATAAAAGAACTATTGCCGAAGGTACTCTGATGATCTTCGAAGGAAAATTGGCCATTCGTGTTAATAAAATGACTCCAGTTGGATTATGATTTAAATTTTCGTAACCATTCACGAACGATTTTGAAACCACGGATATCACGGATAAACACAGATAGTCTGCCGTAAAATACAATATTTTACAATAACAAGCTAAACATTTTAACTATTATAATAAATAATTTTATTATAAAAATTTTGTTTGCCAAAAAACTATCCGTAAAAATCAGTGTTATCCATGGTTTCATTTTATATCCGTGGACGGTTACAAATTTTCAAACTATAAATGATTTTATTTAGGGTTACGGATATCTTTAGGATTACGGATGATTTTGATTTTTCATGAATAGTTTGTAAACAAGGTTGATCATGATGAAATATGTATCATACAAGGTGATAGTATTGTTATTGTATAATACGTCTAATACATTGTTACTTTAGGGGCTGTCCGTGTAATCCATCATTCGGAAAAGGTATCTTGTTGATTCTTTATTAGGCAGGTTTTAAGAATTGGATTCCACCTGTTGTACCGGAGGTAGAATTAATTTGCCATTGCGAACGTTCCATTGAAGTACTCCTTTTCGAAAAGCGTCCATATCGGGATAAACTACGTGACTGAGGTAACGAACAACCCAATTTCTTTTCATGGGACTAATGGAAATGACAGTAGCGTTATTCTTCCAGGCTTCCCACATTTCCACAGCGGTCCCCATGGATGCTTCTGGAATGAATGCGACCAGAACGTCAATCTCCGTTCCACACATCTTGTTGTGACGCAAAAATGTTTCCCGGCCTGTTTCGTCTTTATAGGACAGGGAATTTCGATGGTTACTATAGGGATCGTAAATCTCTGCCTCCGGTATTTGAGTATGAATGATTTCCTCGATCTCCTGACGATAGTTTTGGCTGAAAATCGCTTTTTCCGTTTTCGACCCCTGCATAATACCTGCTATAAAAATTTTCATTATTATGTTCTTCTATATTATTATGTTAATCTGTGTTATTATTATGTTAATCTGTGTTATTATTATGTTAATCAAACGATCCATGTATGTTTTTACAAATCTTCCAGTATTGTTTTCATTTGATCGACATTGGAACAGAGCCAATCCGGCTTGTATTTTACCAATTCTTCCGGACGTGCGGTCGAGGACCAGGCGGCAGAAATAATCGGTATACCGACTTCTCGGGAAGCTGTAATATCGCTGGGAACATCTCCGACATAGACCGCCTCCTTCGGTAATAATTGAAAATGGTCTAAAACACGTCTGATTCCCGTTGGTTTACACGGTCCCAATGGCGATCCCGTCTCAATCCAATCGAAGGTATCCTGCATTTTATAGTATTTTAAGGAAATATCGCACGACATTTTTCCTTTTCCCGTAACGAGAGCTATAATACATCCCCTTTTTTTCAGATAATTCAATATATCGATAATGCCGGGAAATGGTCCTGGATAATTGTTATGAAGTACCGAGTATTCACGAATGTACCCCTTCAGTGCTTCTTCGTAATGTTCTGGAACAACATTGCGAATAGTCCCTTCCTCGTTGGGACCGAAGGTGGCCATTACTTCTTCCGCTGTGTATGTTCGATGGGTTAATGGCTCTATGACCTTCTTAAATGCCTCAATACACAATCCCAATGTATCGCCAATAGTTCCGTCAAAATCAAATATTACCGCTTTTAACATTGTTTATCTTCTTCTCGCTTTCTTCTTGTCCAAAACGTATTCTATACCAATCATTAACGATTTCCATAGCCTGTTTGAAAATTTCCGTGCGCTGGTATTGAAGTTCATCCGTTATTATATCTTCATTCTGCGTACAGAAAGAGATCGTCGTTACGGACTGATCCCAAAATGAATCGCCTCTACAATTCCATTCCGATAAAAGTTTCATAGCTTCATTAATTTTAACATCGTTAATGCCACGAACAACAAATTCCCGTGACGTTTCTGTCTTTTTTCGATAGATTCCCCAATGCGCGAATAATTTTTCTAATCGCCCATAAAAACTGGTTCGATATGTTTTCTCTTCTTCCCGTTGCAGACGTTTACGTTGTAAAATAACGATTAACCGCCAGGTTAACAGGATAATTAAAATCAATAGGAGCAGGATAATCGTCAATGGGATAAATAGAGCTAGAAATTCTGCTGTACTCCATTTTCCTCCTTTAATTGATTCCATAAACCTGGACCAACTCAATTTTAAGTTCGGCAGGAAATTCACCCAGAAATTCTGATTGAAATAACGCTCTTTAATCATTTCGAAGATCCGTTTACAAGGATCATAAACGGTACCCTGTTGACTGTGACTATTGAAATTCAAGACATAATGTTTCCAGAAGCCGGAAACATTTTCCGACATATTCAAATATTTTTTAGACATAACAGTCATGATAGGATCGTCGGTATAGGGTGTAGCGTCGAGCCGTAACCAGGCACCGTACTTCCACCATTCACTATTTTGATACGATTGACGTAATGTATTATCTTGAGCAGCAGCCACAAGATTGTCGTTGGGAATCAGGGCTTCGACCCAGGAATGGGCATCCGATTGACGTATCGTACAGAAACCATCGGCGGATTCTTCTATCGGATAGTATTTAAATCCAATAATTATCCGGGAAGGTATGTTAATGGCACGTAACATCATGGCCAAGACACCTGCATAATATTCACAATGACCGGTCGGATGTTCTGTTACGAAATCTTCCAGGGGATCCTTTTTTCGATTACGGGAAACACCTAAACGTGTATAGGTAAATCGACCGGAATCACGGAGTTGGGATTCAATATATCGTGCACGATTGATATAGTTCTCTTTTGGAATACCAGACTCCTTGTCCCATTGTTCCGCTAGTTTTATCAGTTCGGGTAATTTTTCTTTCGATATTTCCAATAGTAAATCTTTAAATTCGATATATTCCTGATTGGGAATCAGATCGACCTGGGTACCATGGGAAAAAGCGTTTGTGTACAGATGGTAACGTGAAACACTGTCCGGATGACGCGAACGATTGATAAACCAGTTTCCATCGAAAAACCCTTCGTCAAACTCGTTGGAAACACGGAAGAACGGCCATACTGAAAAAATAACGTTTGTTGTGATAGCTTCGACATCGATCTCCTGAAGGATCATTCCATTTTGCGGATTAAATAATCCTTCATTTTTCGCCTTGTCTAAAGAATAAAATATATTACAGGGGCGCTGAAAATAATAGAGATGGTTACGTTGAGTCTGGAGCATTTCGTCGCGAATAAACGAACGGCTCCATTGTCGATCTTCATAATGGACCAGGGTCACCCCCCGAAGGTAGATTGGGGACGTTTCCTGTAATTTATAATTGGTATTATCTATTGGATTAAGGAAACGAATTCCCAATACTTTACGGTGATTGTCATAGGTAGGTCCCAATTCCCCCAAATACATTTTTTCATTGAACCCGACCGTACTTAAAACGGACGAAATACGGGTGTGCCAGCCATCATGACCAACTTCGTAATCACCAAATTCCAATCGCTGAAATCGGGGGAAAAAATAAAAGACCAAAAGTGCAAATACGAGGGAAGAGAGAATACTGATTAAAAGCTGACCAATAATTTTTGTAGGAAACATACTTTCCTTGTCCGTCCGACTTGCTCCAGAAAAAATCGGTGATTGAGAGAGGAGTTCATATTGCGCCTGAACTTGAATGGATGGAGTTTTTCTTTTGTCAAGTATCGTTTGATTGTGTGGAACCGGTAGTGAATAATCGTCCGGACTTTCCCAATAACCGAATATACGGTCTCCTTTAGATGACATTGTTGAGGTAAAATCCAATGTTTTTGAAACAGAGGAGTCGGAAGATTCGTCAAGATCCAAGGGTCGAAATTCCGGTTCCTTCTCCTTGGAACGATAACCGAACAACAGATAAAATGGTGTTAAAAAAAGGGCCCCCAATGCCAGGCGGAGAAGATGAAATCGTTTTGGTTTCCTGTCCTTTTTATCCCGGCCAAATGCGGGCCGAATAAACGCATGGGTTTCGTAATAGTACTGCTCCTGTTGCAAAAGGAACAGCGAAATCGCACCTACCAGTGTTAAAAAATAGGCAATTAAAATTAGGGCAAAAGCGATACTCTGACTGGATACAACTCCAACACAAACCAAAATAAACGAAATAGTCATTAAATGTATACGGACTTCGTAATTTTTCTTCCGAAAATAGAGGATTGCCAGGACATAAGAGAGAATATTGGCAATCGAAAAAGCGATAAACTCAATGGGTGAATTTACCAAACTCCGCAAATGCCATAAAATAACCACGATAATATAGAAGTTGATCCAGAATCGGGAGAGATAGAATTTTTTTCGAATGTCTGTAAACCAGACTCCGGCGGCAATTACCAGGGACAATACAATCGATAGAATCATCGTACTGTTTTCTGACACTGTTTCTGACTGCAATGTAAATAGGGACAGAATGCCCAGTAGCCCGAAAACAATGGATACCGCGTTTTTCATATTCATTTTTCAAGTTCCTATCGATTAAAAGTTCTTGCATCATGATATCGCTTCAAATAAAGATGTTGACACAAAAACCAATCACCTGGCTATTCAGATGATTGGTCCGTTTACAACTCAATTATTGACGTTTTTTTTCTCTATGTACTATTCTATAGAAGAATTGCCGAACTTGCAAGAGACCTTCTTGTAAATCGAAGACCAAACTGAGTAAAACAGGTACAACCAAGAGTGTAAAAACAGTTGCACAAAGGAGCCCTCCGAGAACGACACTTCCGATTCCTCGATAAAGTTCACTTCCGGCTCCCGGAGCGAGAACCAGTGGAAGCATACCGAAAACACTCGTTGTTGTCGTCATGAAAATAGGACGCAGACGTGTTCGAACAGATTCCCGAATTGCTTCCCGAGGTCCCATTTTTTCAATAATATCCGTCTCCGACTCGCCATAACCACGCATAAAATTTAATGTTTGGTGGACTAAAAGAATTGCGTTATTTACTACAACACCAATCAGAATAATGAATCCCAACATAGTTAGTGTATCCAACTGCAAGGTGGGATCGATATGGTTAATATAGGCGAGACCGACAAAACCGCCCACCATGGCTAGTGGGACCGTCAACATAATAACGAAGGGATAGATAAAGTTCTCGAACAGACCTGCCATTAATAAATAGGTAATAATCAGGGCCAAAAAGAATCGGCTGGAGATCAGGCTCTTTATCGAGTCCCTATTGAAACCATTCCATTCACCCATCATGGCGGCCCGTGTTTGAGCCAGTTTATCGGCACTTCCGGACATAATAATTCGAACATCCGGGGAAATGGTTCCTGCCGCACGACAGGTGGCAACTGTTTCCATAATTTCATTTTCCACTTCTTCCAACGCTTTATTTTCAGGAAGGGAAACGATTAGACGAATGGCTCGTTCCTGCTCGTATCGCCGAATCTGTTGGGATGCCTCCGAAGGTGTAAATTGAACAACTTCTGACAGGGGGACAATTTTACGTGTTCCATCATTGTCCCGGACGGCCAATGGCAGTTCCGGAACATCGTCCGGTGTTATGGGTAATTTAGGGTCTCGAATAACGATCAGATCGATCGTATCACCTTCGTAATCGAAGTCGCCACATTCGACACCATCCATCATGGCACGTGCCGTGGTTGCGATCTCCTGGGTCGTAATCCCCAATTCCTTGGCCTTAACCTGATCGATCTGAATCTGTCGTTCCGGTCCGGTCAGAACGATTTCGGCTGGAGATGTACGAACTCCCGCTCTTGAATATCGCGCTACCAGTGCCTTCTGGAGATTCGATGCACTTTCCCGAAGACGAATCATATCGTCGCAAACCACTTCGAACGTTACCATATTTCCACCTGCCAAACGACCGAACAATCCCTGCTGGTTACCCATACCACTTGATTCCGGAATCGAATTGAGGACCATTCCAACCAAGGAACCTAAAGGACGAACGTTTAAAGGATCTTTACTCGTACACATCATAAACGTTCGTGTTCCACTCAAAACGATGAAAAATTCTTTAATGGGAGGAACATTCTCCACCAGCTTTTGTGTTCGTATATCGATTACAGGATGCTGATCAGTATATGCCTTGACTTCATCGTAATTTTGTGCTTCGTAAAACGGTTGGAGCATGGCACAAATACGCCGTCCGATTAAGGTATTTTGCTGAAGTGAATAGCCCGGGGGAAGTGCCATATTGCCGAAAATACCGTTTTTATTTCCTTGTGGCAGATAACTGGCTGGAGGCATCATTTCGTAACTCAAATAGATCGATGCGAACGTAATAATTGCAATTAAAACGATACGCATCCAGATTCCGGCTAGTGATCGCACGGTTAATAGATAGACGAAATTGGAATATCCTTTTCCAAGCAGGGCTCCCAGTGGTGCAAGTCCAAATACGGACTTGAACAGGAACTTTATGGGATTTTTAGAAGGGGTTGTTGCCTTCATCAGTTTGGCTGCCGCCGAAGGAACGATGGTAATTGCAATAAAGAGGGAGATCATAATCGCAGCGCAGATCGCCAGTGCGATATCGTAAAAGAGCTGACCGGATTCCTCTTTAATTGTTAAAACAGGACCGAAAACGGCTACTGTGGTTAGAGTGGAGGAAAGAATAGCCCCCCAGACTTCACGTGTCCCATCATATGCGGCCTGGTATGGTGGTTTTCCCATCTGAAGATGTCGGTCGATATTCTCCAAAACCACAATGGAATTATCGACCACCATTCCAATCGCGAAGGTCAGACCCGCTAGTGAAATAACGTTTAAAGTCCTATTCGTGATGACCATTATGATAAATGTTGCTAAAACGCATAACGGAATTGAAATAGAGATAATCAAGGTAGGACGTGGACTTCGAAGGAAGAAGAGGAGAACGAGAATTGCCAGCAGACCTCCTGAAACCATATTTTCCTTTACCAGGCCAATTGCCTGATTAATATATTCGGAGTCGTCATAAACGAGTCGGGCACGAATCTGATAGATGTCATTTTTATAACCACGGAATAATCCACCTTCCTCTTGCATTTCAGCAAGTTTTTTCTTGACACTGTTCATAACGCGCAAAACGTTTGCGCCCGCTTCACGTTGGAACATGATCGTCATGGAAGGTTCGCCATGACTAACGTCGAAAAAGGTCTGTTTTGCCAGCATGAGTGAAACTTCCGCAATATCCTCGACATAAATAGGAGTACCATCATCGAACTTGACAATCGTTTTACGAATAGGTTCCAGATCACAGAAGCGCCCCATAACACGGAATCGTATATCCTGTCGACCATTAGCCATATCGCCCGCTGATTCGTTGACATTATCGGCACGAAGAGCCGCAGCAAGTTCGGAGACTGTTATACCCGCCTGGGCCAAAATATTCGGATCGAATCGAACCTGCACTTCATGTTCACGTCCACCATGAATTTCCACCTGGGCGATTCCGTCTACCCGTTCCAGGGCCGGTTTTATAAATCGGTCGGCGTAATCGTAGAATTCGGCCACTTCAAAACCGGGGCCGGGACTTTTTGACTGGATCAGACCATAGGCAATGGCTTCGTCCGTTTCCGCACTAGCAGCACGAACGACTGGACGATCCACATCGTCCGGATAATTCGGGACTTCGTCCAATCGATTGGTTGTTTCGAGAACCGCACGTGTAATATCGTATCCGACATCGAATTCCAAACGAATGAAAGATCTCCCTAGCATAGCTGTTGACTGCATTTGATAGAGGCCTTGAAGTGTCTTCAGACGTTTCTCTTGCTCCAAAATAATCGTCTGTTCCACTTCTTCCGGACTCCGACCGGTCCACGTTGTCGAAACGGTAATCAATGGTCGATCGACATCCGGTGCCAACTGAATGGGAATCGCATATAATGAAATAATACCGAAAAGAGTTATCAATAGAACACCAACAGTTACCTTAACCGGGTTATTGATGACATATCTAATTAAATCCATAATGAAGGGGTATCCTAAATTCTAAATATCTTTTTTACTCGCTGTGCGTTTGATTTCCTCAACTTTATTTGTTTCCGGATTGTAAAAGGCCGTATCTTCAATGGGACTGATTACGGTATGTCCAGAGGCCTTGGGAAGATTCTTCTGTAATTCAGGATCGATAGAGACTATTTGTAAATGTTCGTTGACCGCCAAACGATCGGCACCTTCAATAACGCAATCAATACCAGGCTGGAGAATGTCACGGCCCTCTTGCGCAATGGGAATAACAGCATATTGTGTATCAGTTCGCGCGGTAATGACGACTTGTACTGGCTGGGCAACCAGGTCTTTTTCAATTCTGTTACCTTTTTCATCTTTAGGATTGACGGCTACCCAAATAATGGCACCGTCCGGCCGGTCCAGAACGGCGTCTTTTGAAACGACAATCGATTCTTTTTCGTCGGTAATCTGCAATTTTCCACGAACACTCATACCGACCTTTAAACTTCCCTGCCGGTCATCCAGACGAATATGAACCGGAAATGCCCGGGCCGCAGTCGAACCGAGGGGGACGATTGAATGAATTTCGCCAATTACTTCCAGATTAAGTGAATCGATCCAGATCGGAACCTTCTGTCCTGTTTTCAAACGATCGATAAAAGCTTCACTGACCAGGAGTTCCGCATCGATCTGACCTGTTGAAACGATTTCCACCAAAGGAGAGCCCGGTGAAACGTAGGCTCCAACTTCCGACCGCTTTTCAACGATAGAACCATCAAAAGGGGCCAGAATTCGTGACCGTTCCAATTTTCGTTCCGATTCGGTCAAGGTCACTTCCAAAAAAGCGATATTCGCTTGAAGTTCTTCTATCTTTAATTTTTGAGAATCAAGATCACTAGCCGAAACATAACCATCTCCCTGGGCACTTAAATTCTGTAATCGTTCAAATTCTTTCTCCTGAAATCCGAGTTGAACTTTACTGACCGCAATTTGTTTTTTGGCCTGTTCCGATGCCAGCTTGAGCCAGATGGGATCGATTTGTGCTATGAGCGTTTCGTTCTTTTTAACGGGCATTCCAACTTCAATGGGCATTTCAAGAACAGGTCCATTTGTTTCCGCCGCAAGGAGTGCTCGTTGTATCTCCACTAACCGGCCCGAAAAAAAACGGGTTGCTCCCAACTTTTTCCGAAGTGCCTTTTCTGTTCGCACCGATTTATATAGAATTTGGGCTACGGCCTTTTCCTGTTTGTTTTCCTGAATTCGTACTAATTGTTTCTGAAGGAATTCATCACTCTGTAATTTTTCGTTATAATCCTGTTTGAGACTCCAGCCAACAAGGGCTCCTCCGGCTAAAAATGCCGTAACTGCCATTGCTATCAATATCATTAAATATTTTTGAGTCGATAATTTCATCTAATTTCTCCCAATGGGGCAAGAATTATATGCGATAAACGTTTTTGTTTTCGATATTTGATTTAATATTCCAATTATCTTTTTATTACGTCTCGTTATTATATGTTCCTAATCAAGGTGGGGTACATTCATATTCCTGAAGAAACGGTTTGATGGTTGCATTGGCAACCTTTTCCACAAGAGATATTTCACTATTGTACGTCAAGTATGCAAAATATTCAAGATGATGACGCCTTAAAGTTTATTTTTTGGAATTTTGTCGACAAAAAGTTAATGTCAGGTAGGACATAATTGATAATTTTTGACAAGAGACAGACGTTTAAAATCTATCGAGGTGTCACTTTATTCAAACGGATTGTTACCGGATTTCGTAACCGTTCACGGATATCAAGTGAAACCACGGATAACACTGATTTTCACGGATAGTTTTTTGGCAAACAAAC
>CAYUAP010000006.1:0-12345 GCA_964442735.1 uncultured Planctomycetaceae bacterium
GTTTGCCAAAAAACTATCCGTGAAAATCAGTGTTATCCGTGGTTTCACTTTATACCCGTGGTTTCACTTTATATCCGTGAACAGTTGCTAATAATCTAATGATAACATTTCCACCATTCTGTCAAGATAGAGTTTCTCTTTCTGCCAAACCGTAAATATTGTATCATTTGACTTAATTGTCGGGTAAAAACCAATGGAAGCCTTTTTTTATCGAATGTCGTTTTTTCTATTTCTTTTCGACAAAATCAGAATAATATGTATTATTGGTCCTCCCACACAGAGACATTGATATTTTATCTGCTAAAGTAAAATACTCCAGGTCTGAATAATATTGATATTTATGGACGTTTGAAATTTCTGTTTTATTGCTACAGAATTCATTTTCAAAACACCATCCACCGTCAAGCCGTGGATGAAGGCGTAGTCGGTATTCCGTCTCCTTGAACATTTCTTCTTGTAATATATTTTACTGGCATTCACAAAAGGAAATAATGAAGTATCCTTTCTTCCTTCGTATGGAGTACCCGGAAAAATACAAATTCGATTTTATCTTTTTCGAGAAGATTGATCTTTTAGTATTTTGTGATATCCGTTAAAAACCGACTCCAAACCAACTTGTTATCAACGCTAAATCCTTCATTATCATTTAATGATCAAAAAAAAGATTGACAACACAATTTCCTCAATTATAATAAATTGTGTTTAGATTCGTTGTGATTGTATTTATATATTATTGATTGGAAAATCATTTCCCAAAATCAATTGATTAAAAATTTATGGAGAATATTGGATAATGAAAAAAAACAATGTTAAAACAGAAAAAGTGCGTAATTTAAGTAAAAAATATGCATTTACTCTTGTCGAATTATTGGTCGTTATTGCTATCATTGGTATTTTGATCGCTTTGCTTTTACCAGCGGTTCAGGCAGCACGGGAAGCGGCTCGTCGTATGGAATGTACGAACAAAATAAAGCAGCATATGTTGGCAGTACACAACTATGTGGACGCCGCTAAATGGCTCCCAGCAGGCCAGGTTATGTTCTCCAAATATAATAATATTGGTAATGACTCCCTCGCTAGCAAATGGGGAGCTACCTTTGTTTTGTTCCCCTATATGGAACAGCAACAGTTATATGATGCCTGTCTTGCGGAAATCAAGAAACGTGATGACGCTGGTAATAATTGGTCAATTCCCGGTTCTGTTGTTCCAACCGTTTGTTCAGAACCAATTGCCGCTTTTGCCTGTCCTTCGGACGCTTATGCGGCGACATTGGAAAGATCCTATAATAATCTGCGTTGCAGTTATATTTTCAGTCGTGGTGATGTAGTTCAACGAAACGCATGGTCCCCTAATTACACCTGGGATGCCGCCTGGAGAAACGTCTTTGAAGAATCAGCCGCTCGTGGCGGTTTTACCGCATATCGTTGGAAAACTCTTGCGGCTATCACCGATGGTACTTCCAATACGGTTGCCACCAGTGAAACGGTAACAAGTAGTACCTATGGCGATAATCACGTGAAAAGTGGTGTTGCTAGTAATGTGGGAACAAATAGTACATTCCTCTCCGACTGTATGGGAAAAATTGATATTGACGATTCTTCCAAGTATTCAAGTTCAACCACTTGTAACGAATCATATCGTGGGGCTCGTCTTGGAGACGGACGCTATTCCATGGCCGGCTTCAGTACGGTTTTACCCCCTAACGGACCTTCCTGTTATCCCTATGGACTGACCTCTGGCTGGCAGATAATGTCTGCCACCAGTAACCATTCTGGCGGTGTTAATGTTGGTATGTTTGACGGTTCGGTTCGTTTTATTTCCGATACAATCGACTGTGGTTCTTCGACAACATTGCATTCCACCCCGATTTCCGGAAAAAGTATTTACGGTGTTTGGGGGGCCATGGGGTCCACCAACGGTGGTGAAACAAAAACAATTTAATTTATGTAAACTATATGTACGACGTTATAAATTCGACATTTCCTGGGAACGCGGACGCCATGCCTGACGGCAGGCAGGTCTCGTCCGCATCCTTTAAAACAGGCGTCTCGACTGTTTTGAAAAATAGACTTTTATAACAACCTTGAGTATAAATTGTATATTCCTTGTTAATACATACCTTCGTATGTAAAAGGAAAAAGGAGTTCAAATTGAAAAAATATTATTGTTTGTTACTGATTTTATCGTTTGTCTTAATATTAGGCTGTGGTAAAGAGAAAAAACCTGAAGGAATGCCAGATATTCACCCGTGTATCATTAAAGTGATTCAGGAAAATTCTCCTTTGGCCGGAGCGAAAATCGTTGCAATTTCCACCGATAAAGAAATCTCTAAAAAATGGTCCGTTACCGGTGAAACAGACGAAAACGGAACCGCTACATTGGTTACACGTGGAAAATTTAAAGGAGTGCCTGCCGGAGATTATGTCCTTATAATCACCAAGGATGAAATAGAACAAAAGGAAATAGCATCAACAAATCCTAATGCGCAGGAAAAACAGTACAGTGCTCCCAAATTCTTCTCCCTAATCGATCCAAAATCCAGTGACGAAAAAACCTCGCCCCATAAAATTACGGTTGAACCAAAAAATAATACCTTCGATATCGATGTCGGTAAAAAAGTTCGAATCGAAAAGAAAATGGCCGCCGCATAAATTCTGATTTAGACCGTTTCCTCCTGTGAAATGGTCTTTTTTATCTTCAAGGCCGTTTTAAAGGCCTTGTGTTCAAAACAGGCGAAACACCTGTTTTGGAAGACACTGGACAATACGTCCGTACTCCCCGAAAATACAATATCGTAACGTCCTGGAGTTTATATGGTATATGCAGAATAAACGTTTTTCGGTCTCAAAACATAGTGGCTGAACAATACCGATACAAATATAAAATACTGATATAAATATAAAATACTATAAAACAGGATTTCCTGGACAGTAACAGATACTATTTATTTCATACTGGTTTGTAAATCTAAATTTTCCGGTTCATTACTATCCTTTAGTAAACGAAAAGACCAATACAGTCAGGGCTGATACCTACCAACATGGGAGCGTTTTCGAAAACCTCCTCGGAACCTTGGTATCACGACTGTCCTACTCCCTTTTTTACGGAATTTGGTAAAATCGTAAATTCAAAACCAGACCTCAAGAACCACACTAATATTATATCCCTAATACTAAATGGCCTGTGAAAAAGCCTCTTCATGAAAATATAATCGCTAAAAAACGAGGAATTTGTAATATTTAAGATACACCATCTATAAAAATAAATTTATGTTCTTGACATTGTTATTAAAAACATTTAAAATAGAAAAAACTGTTGGTAAACGGTAACCGAGTCTCGACTGGAATCTTCACGATACTCGAGTCAGGTTATGTTGCTTCGATAATTGTAACATTATAAAACCAGGTGTGTTCGAAATAATGAAAGCTAGTCTTCCTGTAAAATTAAGTTTGTGGGTCGGTACCATATTCACACTTGTTTTTTTCTCGTTAGCCGGTTTTCTGGCGTACAAATGGTACGGTGAAATAGAAAAGAGTCTTGACTCAAACGGAATGGCGGCGGTACAGACCACAGCATATCGTTTGGATCAAATATTTCTTCAGGCAAAATTGTCTGCCGAACTGATTGCAAGAGGACTGAAAGAAAAACCCTATTCGAAGGACGAGATTCCCGATTTCATGCAGGAAATGGTTACGGCATTCCATGCGGAATGTCCGGAAATAGTGGGTATGGCAATAGCCTACGAGGACGGAATGCTTGTTCCCGGGGAACGCTACAATGGTTTCGTTGGATTCATTCGGGATAAACAGTTTCAACTGGTCCATTGGAACGATGATAAAACCAATTATTTTGAACGAAACTGGTATCGGGATCCAATACGAGAAAAAAAATCGCTCTGGACCAAACCTTTTAAAGCGGAAGCTATTAGCGGTGAAACTCTATCCAGTTTCGCTGTCCCTTTTTATTTGGCGAAAAATGGAAAACAAACACTGGCCGGTGTCGTTGTCATTGATATTACCGTCGGTACACTGGAACAATATTTGAGTGCGGTTTCCCCGCCCGGAACCGAATTACTCAATGAAAGTAAAAGAACTATTCTAATCAATAATTCCGATCTGATTGTTGCTGCTCCCGGCCGGGAGTATTTACATAATCAGAATTTCAGGACGTTATGTACTTCCGAGGAGGAATCGAACACTCTTTCAAAACTTTTTCTGCGGAATAAAGGAAAATATCTGCTTCCAAAATCTTCTTTTCGACCTGAAAAATGCGAATTGTATTATGCGCGATGTCTTAATGGCTGGATCGTCGGGGCAACCATTCCGGCTAACTGGCGGAGTCGTCTTCTGCTCCCATTATTTCTTCGACTTCTCCTGATTGGCCTCTGTTTTATTATAATTGTTGTTTGGATTATATTTAAGGTTTGTACTCAATTAAACAAACCACTCCTAAAGTTGTCTCAATTGGCAATTGCTGTTGGAAATGGCCATTTTGATACACCAATTCCCGAATGTAACAGCAAGGATGAAATTGCCGTTGTTACCGATTCTTTTAGACGAATGCAAATCGCTCTTGCTGATTACATTGACAAACTAAAAAATTCCATTAGAGAACGGGAACGAACGGAAGGGGAACTCAATGCGGCCTATGCCATACAAAAAGATATTTTACCACATATTCTCCCTCTATTTCAAGTCTTCGACGAGGTTACCGGATCGGCCAATTTAATTCCAGCACGTTCTGTTGGGGGTGACCTTTATGATATCTTTCCTGTCAATAAAAATAAACTGGCATTGATTATCGGTGACGTTTCCGGAAAAGGTGTGTCCGCCGCTCTCTTTATGGCCGTGACTCAAATACTGCAACGAAATATTGCCTTGACAGAACAGACTCCCTCCGGACTGACGATGAAGTTAAATGATATGCTCTACAGTAATAATACTTCGAATATGTTCGTTACCTATTGGGTTGGTTTCCTCGATATAAATACCGGTGAACTGACCTATACCAATGCCGGACACAATCCACCGATTTTGCGTCATGCCGATGGTCATTCCCTATTTCTAAAAGATCGTCATGGAATCCCATTAGGAATTATGACAAATAAAACATATACGGAAACCACTATAAAGTTAAATCCAAGCGATATTATCATTTGCTATACCAATGGTGTTACAGAAGCTGTCAATAAAAATCTAAAGATGTTCGGTGAAAAACGTCTCCTCAATACTATACAGGAGATCGAAACAAATTCCCCTCGAACACTCCTTAATCATATAGAATGTACCCTCCTTGATTACACGAAAAATATGGAAAAGACGGACGATATTACCCTTCTCGTAACGCGCTTTAAAACCCTTGATGTCGAATATACGGAACAAACATTCGCGGCGAGGGTGTCTGCCATGTCCGATGTTATGACTTTCGTTATGAACCAGCCTGAATTTGCCAATTTTAATCCAAAAAAACAGTATCAACTGCAACTTTCCATTGAGGAAATATTCGTGAATATTGCTCATTACGCCTATCCCAATGAACCAGGAACAGTTAATGTTGCGGTCGGATGTGAAGACAACCAGTTCCGTATCCGCTTTACGGACTCCGGAATTCCCTTTAATCCGTTGGAAAAAGATGATCCCGATATATCATTGGCTCTCAATGAAAGAAAAATCGGAGGTCTCGGTATTTTTATTGTCAAAAAAATGACTGATTTTATAAACTATCATTATCGGGATGGTAATAATATTTTAACTATTGGCAAATTTCTTGATGTACCTATTGTAAAATAATAAAGGAAGGAATGGAAAATGAACATTAAAACGCGAATGGATAATTCACTCGTTATAGAATTGGTCGGACGTCTGGATATGAATACTTCGGAATCAACAGGTAAAGATATTCTGGCCGAATTGACAGGTATCGAACTTCTGGAACTTGATCTCTCGGCGCTAGACTATATTTCCAGTGCTGGTCTTCGAATAATCCTTTCGATTCAAAAATATTTACAAACACAAAATGGAAAATTGACTCTAACCCATCCAAAAGACGATGTTATGGAAGTTTTTGAGATTACCGGCTTTACCGATATACTAAATATTGTTCGTGATAAAAAATAACAAGGAATTGATTTCATTCCGGGTTGTTTATGTCCCCGCATTTTTATTCTATACAGGGACACCCGGACTCAAAAGTTTACTGAAATGCCAAACGGTATTAACCATACTTTAGGATGTTATAAATTCGGTATTTCCCGGGAGTGCGAACGTCTCGTCATCCTCCAAAACAGGGGTCTCGCCTGGTTTGGAAAAGAGACTTTTATAACAACCTGGAGTATATCATTCTGTATTAACCATCATTAAGATTGTATCCTTTAATACCTTTTATTATACCCGGTATATCTGTTGTTTCCACACCGTAACATATCAACATAACATATCAACATAACATTACAGTTTTGTACCTTTTAATTTATCTGCTCGTCCATGAAAATTATATTATTCTTTTGGTTTTTCCGGCGTCGTGGAAGGAACTGCCATTGTTTTGGCCTCTGGTGTAATACGTTCATTCGTAATATAGTTCATGATATTCGCACGCTTTATCATATCTGTATAATACTGATTAACGGCCAACATCCCCTTTTTTTTCTTCAGATCACTAACAATACTGTCCTTAACCTGATCAAGTGTAACTTCACGTGCCGCAATCAAATCCTGGCAATAGAGAATAACATATGTTCCCTGTTCGACCTGAATAACGCTGGAAAGTTCCCCTTTTTTAAGTTTGAACGCTTCTTCTTCCAATTTAGGCTGACCACCATTTTTAATAATAGGAGGAATACGTCCTTTCATTTGTTTGCTCCCCGGCTCAATTGAATACTCGGCGGCTAATTCACCAAAAACTTCCTCCAGAGAACGATTATCTTTAGCGGGTAGTGTTCGTGCCTTCTGCCATACGTCACGAGCACGACGTTCTTCGTGAACAACTATCGCCAGACATTGAACCCGGGGACCAAAATTCGCTTCGAATCCCTTCTGAATATCTTCATCCGTTACTTTTACCAGACCACCAGATAGTTTCTTTAGCGCTACAGCAGGCCATACAATATTCGATCGATAGATTTCATTGGTCACTTCATGTTTCGATAGTTCCGATTCAAGATATTCCTTAATGTTGGGGGAACCATCAGGTAATGGAAGGGTGACTTCGGCGGCACGAACAAATATTTCCGTATCTATATCCGCATTGGTAATATTCAATTGAACTTTTTTACACTCCTGCTGAATTAAACGCAGGGAAAGCATTGCTTCCAGATCGGTTTTCGCGTACAGACTCAAACACATCTCCATAACGGAGGCGAGATAAATCGGCTGTCCATTTACCATAGCTGCAATATTGGGATATTGCGCGCGCAATTGTGGATTGGCCAGAACGTTTTCCACTTTCGCCGCCTTCTTGAGTTCTATATAAAGAGCTTCCGAGGCACTTTTGAGTTTTTCCGCCTTGGCCTGATTCTTTAACTGATCTTTAATTTTATCGATTTTATCACGAGGTACGATAGGATTATATCTGTTTTCACATTTAAAAATCAGATAACTGTTTTGTGGACCGTAGGGACCAATAACTTCGGAAATATCATTTTTTTCAAGTGAAAATATCTTCTGTTCCAATTCCTTGTCGGGAAGTGAATACTGAAATACAGGCTGCATACGACCTTTATTGGATGCCGTGGCAATATCAATCGATTCTGTTTTTGCTATTTCACCGAATGAATCGGGATCTGCAACCACTTTTTTACGTATGTTATCCGCCTTTTCTTTACTATCGGTCATAATCATCAGTAGTCCAATGGAAGGACCGTATTTTGATAGATATTTTCGCTCTATTTCATCTGCCGATACTTGGATTTTATCGACAATGAGAGCCTCAAGAGCCAATCGCGGCCAGATAACATCATTGGCAAACTGATCCCCTGTCATATTATTCTCTTTTAGAATCGTATCCAATAGTTGTACTTTATCCAAATTAAGCTGTTTGGCCATTCGCGTAATTTCTTTTTCGACGTCATCCCGAGTAATAATAATATTCTGACGTTTACATTCCGCGAGAATGAGAGCACGATGAAGCATTCGATTCAAGGTCGTTTCACCATGTATACGAAGTGATTCCTGCATTAACTGATCCCGTGTTATTTTTTCACCATTAACCTCGGCGACAATTTCCGGATAGAGATCTACGGCCGGTTGCTTGATTGGGTTAGTTTCACCAACCTTCTGAACAACTTGTTGAACGGCATCTCCTGAATTGGTCGTTTGACCTTGCCCATAAACTGTAATCCCCATTACAAGGAGGACGATTGTCCCATAGCAAAATTGTTTTCCCATGTTAAATAATTTATTGTTCTTCATTGCTTGATAGTACCTTTAAACTTTCCTGATAGGGTGAAGGTTACGCTCCGATCTTTTTTTCGCGCGAAGCGTTTCCGTTAGATCCTTTTCGTATTACGATTTCTCCATTCTCGCCGACCTCGTCAAATTCGACAGCCAGTAGTGTGGAAACGCCCGGCTCCTGCATGGTCACACCATACATTGCCTGGGAGGCGGTCATTGTCTTCTTCGAATGGGTTATAATTAAAAATTGTGTTTCACTTCCGAATTCCATTAGAACCTTGGCAAAACGACCGACATTTCCTTCGTCAAGCGCTGCGTCCACTTCGTCTAAAATACAGACCGGTGTTACTCGATATCGAAAAATAGCCAGTAAAAGCGCTACACAGGTCAACGTCTTTTCGCCCCCGCTTAACAGCGAGACCTTCTTGAGTTCTTTACCGGGTGGACATACTTCTATTTCAATTCCTGACTCCAATGGATTTTCAGGATTCTCCAACACAAGATCCGCATGCCCTCCTCCAAAAAACTTGCGGAAGATATCACAGAAGTATATTTTAACCGAATCGAATGTTTTTTGGAAGAGCCGCTGACTGTCAATATTTACACGATCTATGATTTTTAAAATCGACCGCTGTGCCGTCTGTAGATCATTGTATTGATTGGCCATCGTCGTATAACGTGTTTCCAGAGTCTCAAGGGTCTCTAATGCTTCCAAATTGACACTTCCTATTTTACGTAATTTGTTTTTGAGGTCCTCAATCTCCGCCTGATAGTCCTTGATCAAGGCTTCCTCCTCTTCCATAGTTAACTCCAATTCCGGATCGTCTTTATCAACAGGTTTATCCGTGACTTCGCCTTGTGTTTGATCGTCTGTCGATTCCAAATTGGAGGAAGTCTTTTTTTCATCAGAAACCTGTTCTGTTTCCTGTGTTCCATCTTGTTGCTTTTTCCGATCAGTGGAATTATTATGCTTTTCCAAGGTCATCATTTTCTTTTGTTGCCGAAGGACCATTATTTCTTCAAGACTAATACCATAATCGTCACGCATACGTTGTTCCAATGTTTGTTGTTCTTGAAGTAAACGTTCTATTTCCATTTCGCGCAAATGTTTTTTTTCCTGATTACCTGCCTGCTCCTGTAAAAACTTTTTTAATTCGGACTGCAATTTATTTTTCGCGGAATTAAGACGTTTCCGTTCCTTTTGAACAGATCGGGAACGAACAAAAACCTTCTCTTTATTCGCATAAAGAACAGCCAAAACCGATTCCGCGTACAAGATGGTCATTTCCGTCGAATCTTTACGGTCATTCAATGTCTGATATCGCTGCCGATGTTCCAGAAGCAATTGATTCCGTTCCTTTTGATTATCTTCTAATTGCGATTTACGCTCGGTTAAGGAATCAAGACGTTCTTCACTTTTAGCTAGTTCAATTTGCAGTTCGGTCACGCGTTCGATTTTTTTATCGCGCAGGGTTGCCTCGCTATTGATTTGTTTCTGTAATATGTCAAGTTGCCGTTTTTGTTCCAATAAAAGATCTCCTTGATCTTTTTTGCTCTTTTCGTTCTGGGCAAGTTCGTCAAGTAATTGTGTATGGTCTGAATCCAACTGCAATGTTTCAGTATCCAACTGCTTGGAATATTTTTGTGCCTGTTGTATACGTTCCTGAGCCGCCGTTTGATCGAGTCGCAGTGTATTGAGTGTTTTTTGCAACTGTCGTAATTCCTCGTTTATGTCATCAATTTGTTCGCGTAATGCCGATATTTCCTTTTGGATCTGATTGAAATTATTTGTCTGACCGGCCAAATTAGTTTCAAGGTGTTCGAGCTGTTCGGAAAGGGTTCGTAATTCGGTACGTCGTGCAATCAAACCGGAAACACTGTGTGGAGGTCCGACAACAAGTGCCCCTTCCGCCGTCAAACATTCACCGGAAACAGTCAGAAAATTGGTTCGACCATCACTCTGGGCGTACAGGGCTCGTGCATGGGTCAGGGTCTCGACTATCCATGTTCTACCGAGTAGTCTCCGCGCGAGTGATCCATATTTTTCGTCCGTCTCCACAAATTGATCGGCTCGTCCCAAAACACCAGGTTCATTTTCATAGTTACGTCTTTTACCACGTTCCGGTTCCGGTGCCTGCGGATCAATACAAATAAAACCGACCCGTCCCGCAAACTTCCGGCTGTTATCCTCTATATATTTCAGGAGTTCTTTTTCAGGAGGAATAACAACATATTCAACAGAAGCCCCCAGCGCCAGACCAATTAGTCCAGCAGCCTCCTTGTTGACAAGAATCAGATCGGCAACCAACCCCCAGGCATGACGGAAAGGACTGTCAGGATTGTCCATATTCTCCAGAACTTCACGAACTCCCGGACTTAAATCCTCCCGCTTTTCGAGAAGATCTTCCAGAAGTGCTGTCCGCTCGGCCAATCCGGTCTGTTGCTGTTTGAGTTCCTCCAGATTCTGACGTATTTCTCCCTGACGCTCGCGCTTTTCCTTCAATTGATCCTGGAGATCATGCAAAACATCCGTCTTCTCCGAAATCTGCTGTTTGAGGGTTTTAGCGCTTTTTTCGAATTCCGTCTGTCGATCATTGATATCTTTTATTTGCTGTCGAACATCTGCCTGTTTTCCCTGCTGGGTCGATTTCGTTCGCTCAAATACCTTCTGTCTGGTATGAAGTCCACTAACAACTCCGGACAAACGACTAATTTCCGTATTTATCAAATATATATTGTGTTGAATGGAATCCTTTTGTTTTTGAAGTAAATCGCAATTATTCTGATGTCCATTGAGCTCGTTCTGGCATGTAGTATAGGAATCGGAGACTTCACGAAGATGTTTTTGCGCTTTAAATATATCGTCTTCCGTCGTCCGCATCTGTTCTTCCATATCGCCTTTTTTGGCCTTGAGTTCAAACAACTGACGACTGTGCTCTATTGTCTCGTTATATAAAATCTCCATTTGATCAAACTGAAATTCACAGGTCGATTCTTCGGAGGCAATTCGTTCCCGTATGGAAGTCAGTTCGCCTTCAACTCGACGAAGTTCTGTTTCCCGCTTTTCAAGAGAATTCGTATATTCCTGCAGTTCGGATTCCGTCTGTTTTATTTGTGTACTGCATTTTTCTTCGCAGTCGTTGAATCGATCCAATTCCTCTTGAAATTCGGCTATTCGATCTTTATTCCGCCGAAGAGTCAGAATCCCTATCTCTGTTCTCAATTCCTGTAATCGTGTGGTATATTGACGATAGAGCTGCGCCTTGCCCGCCTGTGATTTCGTATTACGCAGTTGACTTTCAAGTTCATTGACAATATCAGATAAACGCAACAGATTCTGTTGTACCCGTTCGAGACGACGTTGTACCTCCTGCTTTTTCGCGTTGAATTGGGCAATTCCGGCCGCTTCTTCCAAAACGGAACGTCGTTGCGACGATGTACTCTGTAACAGGGATTCCACGCGCCCCTGCTCAATAATACTATATGCCTGGGAACCGAGTCCCGTACCATTCAAAAGACCATGAAAATCTTTTAGACGACTGGCTTGTCGATTGATTAAATATTCAGATTCACCACTGCGGTAGATTCTTCTGGTGAAATGGACCTCTTTTGCGTCCATTCCGAAGATATTGTTTTTATTCTCGAAGGTTATCGTGACTTCCGCAGAACCAAGTGGTTGACGTGTGGGCGATCCGTTAAAAATAACATCGACCATTTCGTTACCACGGAGTTTTTTCATGCTCTGTTCGCCAAGAACCCATTTAATGGCATCGACAATATTTGATTTGCCGGAACCGTTGGGACCTACAAGAGCAGAAATTCCCTCTGAAAAATCCATACGCGTTCTGTCGGCGAAGCTCTTAAAGCCGGATATTTCAATTGATTTTAACATGAGGAAATTTCTTGTTGATTACCATAAAAAAGGCCAATAAATATTAAACGAATATTAAACGAATA
>CAYUAP010000006.1:12445-77745 GCA_964442735.1 uncultured Planctomycetaceae bacterium
TTAAACAAATTAAACAAATTAAACAAATTAAACAAATTAAACAAATTAAACAAATTAAACAAATATTAAATAAATATTAATAGAGATCTTCCGAAAACTCGTCGTCAGATTTTTCTTTTTTATCCTTTTCTTTATTGGAACTTCCAAACCAGGTTGCCGGATTCGCATGTTTCCACCAAGCTACTTTTTCGACCTTTTTCTTCTCCGGTTTTTCTGTTTCTTCCGGTTCTGTTACATCTCTGATTTTTCGATAATCTTCATGATTACTCGGTAGAGCATCCACAGCTACGGTACAAGCCGACATCTGTTGACCATAATAGGATAAAAGAATATTTTCCATTTTGGCTTTATTGAGGAAACAAACAACATCGGAATAACTGCCTCCGACTTCGACCAGAGCACGGATAATATCGTCCAAACGATAACTGACGATACGCTGTTCATCGACACCTAAATTATATTTTTTAACAATGACCTCGGATTTATCGCTTCGAACGGAAATCCGGGGACTAATCTCCAAATCGAATTGGCCTTGAAGAAAAATATTATCCTTAACAAACAGGACTAATTCGGGTCGTTTTGACATACTAAAATGAATCATGGGCTGCCCATCACAGTTTAGGGCATGATAACTGAACATTTCGTTCATATTTTCACCCTGAATCATATAATCTTTTGGATTTCTTGTCCATAACGCACGAAAAGCCCCATAACGTACTTCCGGTTCACTAAAAGTCAGAAATTCACGTAAACGCGCATCGGCCTGGAACGATGATTTTAACGTTGTCCCAAGAACGGCCAGAGCCCCCGGCCGTAATTTCGGATTGTCCCGAACAAAATCTGCCAAAATATTTGCCGCTTCATTACGTTCCTTGGATAGATTCATATAGGCTACAGAAATAGCCGTATTGAATCGAACCATATCGTTGGTACTAGCCAAACCAGCATGAATCGCCTCAATAACCTGTGGATTATGCGGACCAATCGCTTCCAACTGAAGTGAAGCAAATTCCGAGGTTTCCGGAACAAGTAATTTGGCCTGTAGTTCGGTAATACGATGTTTGAGTTCTTCCGGACTCTCAAAAAAGGAAATCGAGAGAACTACATTCAGGAATCGATTGACATTATCATGATATTCGTCCGGAATAACCAGGTTGACCCGGGTTGCGGGCGCCTTGGCCTCTGCTACTTTTCGACGTGAACCGTTTTTGATATAACTAAATCGGGAATTAATAACGTCTTCTATACGTTGCGCAACACCAACCGTCTGTTCTCCCTGTTTGAGAGACAGCCAGACCGGACGTGGTTTTTGAATAATGGCTCCACCAATAATACGCCCCTGTTTTAATGCGTTGGGACTGTTTTTTGACAAGAGTTCCGGCATTAAAACGACCGATCCGTTGGCAACACCCAGAACGTCACCGGTTCGAATAATATCGGCCGTATAATATTGGTGAAGATTGGTATTTTCTATATACCCCCCCTGAATACTGGTTGCCTCGCTTTTCGGGGGTAATTTCACCTCGACATCGATACGATCACCTTTTTGGGCACCGGCAGGAATGATAGCTTCCAAAAGGACGATGGCGGTCGACATAGACGCTATTTCTTTTTGTGCGTTCTTTTTCTTCTCCACATCACGCTGTAGATCCTTGAGAACAAGACCCTGATAGGTCGATGGCGGTTCATTCGCTCCGGTATCCGCCAAACCACGCAAAAGAGCTATTCCTTCTATTTTTGCGGCTTGCTTGTTCGAGGCACTGGCCAAGTCTCCGACCAGGCGCCCTTTATTCTGAAGTACTTTCTGTTGCTCTTTTTTCACAGGGTCTTCCGGAACCTTGTTACAACTGAGCAAAGAAGCACTCAAAAATACTATTATAATCACAATAATCAATCGTTTCATGGGAACTCCTTTTCCTGAATATGATACATTGGCACTTTAATCTATTTTTGAAAATTGGTCAATATTAAAAACAACAAATTATCAGTCTGGAATAAAAAAATTCCGAAAAAAAATGGGAAGAGGTGTGGATTAAAAAGCCAATATCTGGTAAAATGGTAATATGGTTCGACACAATATTAATAAATATAAAAATGATTAGGAGAATCTGCATGACAAAATTACTCAATATCGCATTAATCGGACAGGGATTTATGGGTCGTTCGCACTCGAATGCCTGGGGCCAGGTAAAGCGATTTTTCAAGACGGATATCAAACCGGTTCTGCATACCGTTTTTGGTCAGGAATTTGAGCATCCGGAAAATTTTGCGAAAACGTGGGATTGGCAGAATGCCTCGACGAATTGGGAAGATACGATTAAAGATCCGGCAATTGGCCTGGTTGATATCGTAACACCAAATTTTATGCACGCCCCACCGGCAAAGGCCGCAATCGCCGCCGGAAAACCGGTTGCCTGTGAAAAACCTATTTCGGCTACTTTGGATGAAGCACGTGAAATGTCTCAAGCCGCCGAAAAGGCCGGTATCGATTCCTTTGTCTGGTTCTGCTATCGACGGGCCCCTGCCGTTGCATTCGCCTATAAAATCGTTCGTGAAGGACGTATCGGAGATATTCGCCATATCCGAGCTACATACCTGCAACAGTGGGCCGATGATTCCGTTCCGTTCGCCTGGCGTTTCAAAAAAGCATATGCCGGTAGTGGCGCACATGGCGATTTAAATGCGCATATCGTCGATATGACTCGTTTCATTTCCGGTCTGGAAATCACTGAAATCTGTGGCGCTATTACTGAAACCTTTGTCAAGGAACGGGTCGTTCCTGATGGCAATATGACCGACGAGGAACTCCGTTATAGTCGTGACGCAAAATCAGGTACCGTTAAAGCGGAAGTGGAAGTGGACGATACGACCCTCTTCCTGACTCGTTTCAATAATGGAGCAATTGGTTCCTATGAAGCCGCGCGTCAGGCTACTGGTAACTTTAATCGAAACAGTTTCGAAATTAATGGAACAAAAGGATCTCTCAAATTCAATTTTGAGGATATGAATTACCTGGAATTCTTCGATGCCACTCTCCCCGTCGCCTATCAGGGATGGACAAAAATTTTGTGCACGGAACCGGTTCACCCCTATGTCGCCAATTACTGGCCTGCCGGTCATTTAATCGGTTACGAACATGGCTTTACCAGTATGGCCTATGATATTCTTCTCAAACTTAATGGAGAAGAGCCCGTAGTCCCACTTCCTAGTTTTACCGACGCCTATAATACCCAACGCGTTCTGGAAGCCGCTCTGATTAGCGCCAATGAAAAACGATGGGTTGATATGAACTCTGTTCACTAATCATTCAACGTTTCAGTAATATCACGGAAAATGGATTCGGTCTGTTTTCCGGTTGTTTTTTACAAGAAGTTTTTTAACTAACCTTGTAGTATTGACATGATTATGGAATAGTTTATGGCTAAACGAATACCAAAAAAAACACAAGTGCCTCGTAAAAAAATAATGAATTTTACAGAGGTGCAGGGGTTTGTTCATCCATTGGGGTTTACGATTATTGATGATCGGCGCCCCACAAACGCGGTGAAGATTAGTTCCCTTGTTCCGAATATATTTGTTAAATACGGTATTGGGCGACGTTTGGGAATGGCGCGCTTCGAGAAGGTTTGGGAAGAAATTTGTTCCGGAATACTTCTGGAAGTGGCCTCCCTTAAAAAACTGGAGGAACGAATACGTTTGGTTTCGTTTCGTGGAGGAGTTATTCGGTTGGAAGTAACGGGATATTCCATGTTACAGGAATTGACGTTTTATCGTCAAGCTATTTTAAAAATGTTTCAGGCACGATTACCGGATGAAAAAATACGGGAAGTACGGTTGACGATAAAGTCATAGTTTTTTGAATAGAGCAGTATTTCGAATAGAGCAGTATTTCGAATAGAATTGAGATCGATTCCCCGAAAAGGGAATTCAACATAGAGAAGACAAGACAATATAAAAATGAGTGATCAGCAGAATCAGGAAGGCGATCGTCCCAAGACGAACGCGGTGGAAGACGGACAGGAAGCGTTGAACGAACACAAAAGTACATCGGAAATTCATATTGGCCATCATGAAGAATTTCATCATTCGGGACCGGCTGCAAACGATACCTATACGGCAGACGATCTGGAGCATTTGAGTGATCAGGAGCACGTCCGTAAAAGGCCGGGAATGTATATTGGTGACGTTGGAACTCGTGGCCTCCATCATTTAGTAAACGAGGTCGTCGATAATTCGATTGACGAGGCTATGGCCGGATTTGCGAACATTGTTTCGGTAACAATTAATGTAGACGGTTCCATTTCTGTGGAAGACAATGGACGTGGTATTCCGGTTGAAATGCATAAAGATCTCAAAAAATCGACTCTTGAAGGTGTTATGACCGTTTTGAAATTTGGTGGTAAATTCAGTAAAGGTGCCTATCAAACATCCGGTGGTTTACACGGAGTCGGAGTTACCGTTGTTAATTTTTTGTCCGAATGGTGTGATGTCGAAGTTTGCCGTGATGGTTTTGCCTGGCGACAGGATTACGAACGTGGTATCCCTGTGGGCGAAGTCACCAAAATGGGAAAAACGGATAAACATGGAACGAAAACAACATTTAAACCGGATCCTTTAATTTTCCCGGATATTAAGTTCGACTATAATATTTTATATCGCCGAATGCAGGATCTGGCCTTTTTGAATCATGGTGTAAAAATTGTCTTTAAGGACGACCGAACAAATCAGGGGGAAGCATTTGAATATAAAGACGGTCTGATCGATTTTGTCCGTAATTTAAACAGAGCAACCGAGCCTGCCCATGAAGACATTATATTTGTAGAAGGGGAGCAGGATGGTGTTCAAGTTGAAATAGCACTTCAGTATACGGTCGAATATACGGAAAACATTAGAGCCTACGTGAATAATATTCACACAATTGAGGGTGGAACCCATCTCTCCGGTTTTAGAACAGCCTTGACACGTACCTTGAATAACTATGGGAAAAAGGAAAATATGTTTAAGGAACAGACTCCAGGAGGAGATGATTTTCGGGAAGGCTTAACGGCGGTTTTGTCGTTAAAGGTTCCCGAACCTCGATTGGAAGGTCAGACGAAGACAAAACTTGGTAATAGTGAAGTCGAGGGAATTGTCAATTCATTATTTGGTGAATCGTTATCCAAATATCTGGAGGAGAATCCCAAGACGGCCAAAATAATCGTCGAGAAGGGAATCGTTGCTGCCGAGGCTCGTGAAAGTGCGCGAAAGGCCCGACAGTTGGTTCGTAGTCGTAAAGGGGCACTCAATCATGGTGGTATGCCGGGAAAACTTCGTGACTGTTCCAGTAAAGAGGTCGATAAATGTGAACTGTTCCTTGTCGAGGGGCAATCTGCGGGAGGAAGTGCCGAAGGGGGTCGTATTCGTGAATATCAAGCAATCCTCCCTCTTCGTGGAAAAGTCATTAATGCCTATAAAGCTCGAGAAGAACGTGTTCTGGCCAACGACGAAGTTCGAACTATGATTGCGGCAGTGGGAATCGGAATTGGCGAAGAGACCGATCTGACCAAACGCCGATATGGTAAAATTATTATTATGACCGATGCCGATGTCGATGGTTCTCATATTCGAACGCTCCTGCTAACCTTCTTCTATCGTCAGATGTATGAATTGGTCAAGGCCGGTCACGTTTATGTCGCGCAGCCACCTCTCTTCCGTGTTCGTCGTAAAGGAGGAAAGGGTCCTTCCCGATATATTCAGACGGACGAGGAAATGCGCCGTGAACTGTTGGATAACGGTATTGCGGACGCCACCTTTGACCCGTTGGACGGTCGAATTATCGAAGGGGAAAAAATGCAGACGTTATGTAAAACGCTCAGTTCCATCGAAGAATCTGTTATCGCCTTGGAAAAACGCGGTATCAGTCTTCGGGAACATGCTAAACGTATGGATCCGCAGACGGGAAAACTCCCCATCTTCCACGCCTATTGGCGAAAAAAGGACTATTGGTTTCCAGGACGCCCGGAAATGGACGCCTTTTTGGCAACATTAGAGCAGGAGACAGGGGAATCGGCCGCCGTTTTAACCGGAGGAGATTCCATTTCCGCTAGTTTACATCAGGCGGAAGAAACAATCGTACCCAGCGAGGATAATAAAACCGAGGAAAATTCTAATACACTGCATATGATGGAACTGCACGAAGTACGTTCCTTAAACCGACAATTGGCTGATTTGCGTGATATGGGATTCGAGATCGACGCCTTAATGTCCGCCCAACGGACCGGACAGGAAGGGCCTCGATATATACTGCGACGTGGCGATGCCGAAGTCGGTATTGAAGATTTACGCGGCTTGTTATCCGCTATTCGCAAGGCTGGGGAAAAAGGACAGCAGATCACCCGGTTTAAAGGACTGGGGGAAATGGATCCGGAAGAGCTTCGGGAAACAACGTTAGATCCACAGAATAGAACTTTGGTTCAAGTCACTATGGAAGACGCTGCCGCCGCAGATGATTTATTCCGCGTTCTAATGGGTGATAAAGTGGAGCCGCGCCGTGAATTCATCGAAAAATACGCTCTCGATGTCAAATATCTTGACGTCTAACGTATGATCATATTGTATACGACAACATATTTTAAAACCACAGATAGATACTGATTTTCACAGATGAACTTCTGAAGCATAAAGAATTATCCGTATTTTATGATGAAGAATAAATGCGAAGAAATCCATGTTTCATACGAACTTCATTTGATGTTTGGTTATCTTTGTCTGTGGTTTAAAATCATTTTTAGGATGGTTGGTAAATCCGTCCAATAGAATCAGGAAAATAGGTAATAATGAAATCAAGAAGTACGACAATATTAACGGTACGGCATGCCGGTGTTGTTGCTATTGGCGGAGACGGACAAGTAACGCTAGGCAGTTCGATCATGAAGGCGGACGCCATGAAGATACGTAAAATACTGGACGGTCGTGTTATAACCGGGTTCGCCGGTTCGACTGCGGATGCCTTCGCCTTAATGGAACGGTTCGAGGCCAAATTAAAAGATTTTCCCTCGAATATCCCACGAGCCGCTACGGAACTGGCTAAAGAATGGAGAACCGACAAAATTCTCCGTAAACTTGAAGCTATGATGATTATTGTCGATTGTAACGAAACATTACTTTTATCGGGTAATGGTGATGTTATTGTACCAACGGACGGTATTTTGGCCATTGGTTCTGGAGGAAATTATGCCATGGCTGCAGCCAAGGCGCTGGTTCAGTACAGTTCACTGTCGACTAGGGATATTGTGTTTGAATCTCTAAAAATAGCATCGGAAATTGATATATACACAAACTCAAATATTGTAGTAGAGGAACTTCCATGTCTGAAATGACCCCTCGGGAAATTGTTGCAGAACTTGATAAATACATTATTGGTTAAAAAGAAGCCAAACGATCTGTGGCGGTTGCTATTCGTAATCGATGGCGCCGGCAAAAGGTTGAACCGGAAATGAAAGGCGAAATAGGCCCAAAAAACATTATGATGATCGGTCCGACCGGTGTAGGAAAGACGGAAATTGCCCGCCGTTTGGCTACGTTGACCGGGGCTCCATTTATTAAAGTTGAAGCCACAAAATACACAGAAGTTGGTTACTACGGACGCGATGTTGAGAGTATGATTCGCGATCTGGTGGAAAACGCCATTGGTATCGTTCGTACGTCTGAACGAAAAAAAGTGGAAGATAAGGCTACAGAATTAACGGAAGAACGTTTGGTCACTTTAATTGAAGAATCACTTCTCAATAATCAATATCCACCGCCGCCCTGTAAATCAAAACGAACAAAAAAGAATACAACCACCAAAGAGGATTCCCCGAATCAAGAATATAATCCATTTGCCTCCATTAAAATCGACGCTGCAAACCCATTACTCAGTTTGGGAGATATCTTCAAAACACTGGAAGAAATCACCAAAGATAAAATGGGGGAAGCAGACAAGGATTCAATCTCGACAAAAAATGATAAAACAAATTCCGAATCCGACAGGAATAATATCGATAATAACAATATCAACACTAACAACAACACTAATAATAATAACGATAACAACAATAACAACAACGACAATAACAACAGCGATAACAGTGATAACGACGATAACGATAATGAAGACCAATCTCTATCTCAAGATCCGGAGAAAAATAAACACCATGTCGATCGCTCGGAAATACTTCTTCGATTACTTTCAGGTGAATATGAAAAAACGATGGTAACCATTCTGGCAGAACAGAAAATGGCACCGGTTATTATGGGTGGAATCGGAATGGAGTCGATGGAAAATGACCTTCAGTCCATGTTCGACAATATTATACCGAAACGTAATCAGAAGAGAGAATTACCGGTGGAGGAAGCGCGAAAAGTAATTTTCGAGCAGGAATGTGAACGATTAATCAATAAAGAAAAGGTTAATTCTCAAGCCATTGAACTAGCGGAAAATTTGGGTATTATCTTTATTGACGAATTGGATAAAATTGTCGCTAGTGACAACCAGCATGGGGCAGATGTTTCGCGTCAAGGGGTTCAGCGTGACCTTCTTCCTATTGTCGAAGGAACCACGATTCAGACGAAATATGGATTTGTTTCGACAGAACATGTCCTGTTTATTGCCGCAGGAGCGTTTCATCGATCAAAACCAACAGATCTGATGCCGGAACTGCAAGGCCGTTTTCCAATTCGTGTCGAATTGGACGACCTGTCAAGTGACGATTTCATTCGGATTTTAAAGGAGCCGCACGGTGCTTTAACCAAACAGTATAAAGCCCTGATGAAGACAGAAGGTGTTGACCTGGAATTTACCGAAGACGCCGTTGCTGAATTGGCACAATATGCCTATAAAGTTAATCAAACGACAATGAATATCGGAGCACGACGACTGTATACCATTATGGAACGTCTTTTGGAAGAACTCAGTTTTGAGGCTCCGGACATGAAAATGGGGAAAGTCGTTGTCAATGCCGCATATGTCAAACAACGTCTGGGCGAACTGATTCAGGACGAAGACCTCAATAAATTTATTTTATAACGAACACAGGTAATACAGTTATGTCCGATGTTGTCAAATTGGATTCTGTCTCTTTTGGTTATGATGAAACGAACGTTCTGACAGATGTTGATTTAGCCATTCCGCAGGGAGTGTTTGCGTCAATCGTAGGTCCCAATGGAGGAGGTAAAACTACATTAGTACGACTAATACTAGGTCTTTTACGTCCTCGAAAAGGAACGGTACGTTTATTTGATGACGATCCGGTAAAGACAAGACTGAACGTCGGTTATACGCCACAGCATTTAGTTGTCGACTTTAATTATCCCATTTCCGTATTGGAAGTCGTTTTAACCGGACGCTTGGGTTGTCCTGGAAAAGATGGACGGCGTAAATCGTTTTTTTCCTCTCTTTTTTACACAAAAGAAGATAAAGATGCCGCCTGCGACGCTATCAGGCAGATGCACCTCGACGGCCTGGAAAAACGATCTTTCAGTATGTTATCTGGAGGACAACGGCAACGTGTACTCGTTGCTCGTGCATTGTGCGGCTCTCCCAAATTACTGATTCTTGACGAGCCTGGTAATAATATCGATCCCAATTGCTCGAATATCCTGTTCGATTTATTGAAAAATCTGAATCAAAAAATAACAATACTTGTAGTCTCCCATGATTTAGGTGTTGTTTCCCAGTATTCGACCAGTGTAATTTGTATTAATAATTCCGTACACGTCCATCCAACTTCGGAACTGAATGGAACACGTCTGGTTGATCTTTATCAGTCTGATATTCAATTGGTTCGACATGATCATTGTTGTAGTGAACATGGCCATTCATCAATAGGATTACATGACAATAGTGAACATGGCCATTCATCAATAGGATTACATGACAATATTGACCATCATGAATAGCGATAAAAAAATCAATAATAAAGAAGAAATAAAAAAACTATCGTTAAAAGTATTTTCCCCTTTAATGAAGGAAACATTCGATTCCGGATCCGATTTTATTTTTTCTCCAACAGGTAACAGTATGCTTCCTCTATTACGTGGTACTGGAGACTATGTTGTTTTACGTCGTTCCCTGTCTGGATACTATTGTGGCGATATCGTTTTATTTATGCGGAAAAATGGAAACTATATTCTTCATCGTATCGTAGAAATTGACAACGACGGTTATGTTTTATGTGGAGATGGACAAAAGACCCTGGAGAAGGGTATTCAAGCCGATCAAATCATTGCTCGTGTCCATTCTTTTTATCGCTATAAAGAAAGTTGGATTCCTTTTAAACATCGTAAAGATAAACTATCTTCCTTTATATTGAGAGAGCAAAATGACATCAATGGTAAACATTTCCGAAAATATAATTGTCAAACAAGCTGGTGTTATCTTTGCTATTGTCATATGTGGCGTTTTTTATACCCGGTACGACGTTATTTGTTATTGTTGATACGCACTCTATGGCCAATTATAAAAGATAATCAAGATATTCCCCTACAAAATGACGATTCAAAAACCATTAATGGAATATCTCAAAATGTCACTAAAGAAAAACGATGATTACTACACAAAACAATCCTGTTTATCAATACATGATTAAGTGTCTTAAAGAGGTCCTTTTACAGCAAAAGGTATCGGCTCCTGTTGGTGATTTCGATTGGGAAGATCTTTATCATCTATCACAATTTCATAATATAGCCAATATACTAGCAGCAGGTTTTACGAAGGCAAATATATCGGTACCTGTTTCCGTTAAGCAACAATTCGAAGTGGAGTTTCAGAAGGCCATTTTTTTGGAGGCGATACGACAGCAGGAAATGATATTGTTAGAAGACTGTTTGCAAAAGTCGGAAATACGTTTCGTACGCTTAAAAGGGCTGGTTGTCAAACATCTCTACCCGGAATTGGGAATGCGGACTATGTGTGATTTGGACTATATGATAGACAAATATAATATGAAAAAAGCATGTCAATCCATGCAATCTGTTGGCTGGCAATTATTTAATAGAAGTGCCCATCATGATGTCTTTAAAAATAATTCACCTGTCACAGTAGAAATACATTGTATGTCTTCTTCAAATTTACTGAAGAATGTTATGGATGACGTCAATCCGAATCCGGATAATAAATTTTTATACGAAATGACTCCCGAGAATTTTTATCTTTATCTGATTACACATTTAAAGCATCATTTTGTAGCAGGAGGAATTGGGATACGGCCCTTTATGGATGTTTTTTTGTGGAAGAAAAAATACGGTTCTGAATGGAATCAATCATATCTGACAGACGAATGGTCGAGAATGAAATTAGCCGATTTCGTCAATAATGTCGAGATTCTGGCTGACTTCTGGTTCGGTGATGGACCCCCCAACGATACAACAAAGTTCATGGAAGATTATATCTTGAAAAGTGGTATCAGAGGAACAACAAAACAAATATCCATTACAAAAATATCTAATTATGTGAATTCCAAAAAAGTTTCATTTATCGGGAAATTATTATTGTTTATTCGCCGTGTTTTCCCTTCATTATCGGAAATGACAGGTATTTACCCCTGGCTAAAATATTCTTCTCTGTTACTGCCAATAGCTTGGTTCCATCGTATAATTAATCTGTTTTCCACTCTGGGATGGTCCTATATCAAGAACAAAATTAAATATATGTTTTATGCCAGTCAGGAAGAGATTGATCAACATAAAATATTTATGAAAAAAATAGGCCTGGATAATACAAATGATGGAGAAAATCAAGATTTGGACGACGATTAATCGGAATGGTAAATGATTTTGTTTGTATCATATATTATCTTTTTCGTCCTCAATCCTCAAGTTCTATCTTCAAGATTGAATTCTCTATCGAACGGTTTTCCTATTGCCACACCCAAATATTCAACCGTGATCTTCCTGCTGGAAAAATAAATTCAAATGGCGAATCTGAAATGGACCTCTCTGGAAATTACAAATTCGCTTTATACCAGTCGATAGCCCGTTCCAAACCTTCTCCAAATCGAACTAAAGGTTCGTATCCGATAGTCTCTTTAGCACGATGGATATCGGCCAGAGAATGTTTAACGTCTCCGGCACGTTCTGCTGTATAAATGGGTTGTATTTTCGTATTTAACAACTGCTGCAGTTTCGCCAGAATCTGATTTAATGTCGTTTTTTCATTACAGGCGATATTAATGGGACGTCCATTACAGACACTGGCAGGAGCGTTCATAGCCAGCCAGTTTGCGGAGCAGGCGTTCAAAACAAAACAGAAATCGCGCGACTGTTCTCCATCACCATAAACCGTTGGCTGTTTTCCATGCAATAACGCGGAAACAAACGCTGGAATAACGGCGGCGTAGGCACCATTCGGATCCTGCCGCGGGCCAAAAACATTAAAATATCGCAGGGTTACGGTTTCCATATGAAATGCGCCTGCATAGGCCTGCATATACGATTCACAACAGACTTTACTAGCGGCATAGGGACTAATGGGAAGGGTCGGCATGGACTCAACCTTGGGTGATACCGGCTGATTACCATATGCGGAACTGGAAGCGGACATAATTACTCGACGACCGCCATATTTTCGGACTGCTTCCAAAACATTAAACGTTCCATTTACATTGACGTTATGTGACGTTACCGGATCGGCAACACTACGTGGAACAGACCCCAGTGCTCCTAAATGAAAGATACCATCACATTGACGAACACAATCGTCAACAGTCGCCATATCACGAAGATCACCGGTCACCAATGTAATATCATTTAAAATCTCCGCGATATTTTCATGTTTGCCCGTTGAAAAATTATCCAGAATCATAACATCATGTCCTTTTTCAAGAACGAAACGCGCCAAATTTGAACCGATAAAACCAGCTCCGCCTGTCAATAGATATTTAGCCATATTACACTCCCTCCCTAAAACACTAACCCCAACACATACAACAAAAAAATAAAATGCCGTACAAAACCAAATTTTTTGCACTGGCTTCCAAAACACGATATAAATCCCTGCCTTCCAGGGAAGATAAAAGACGCCAAGCCCGGAGATGGGCCAGAAGATAAACTAAAGGTAAAAACCAGGTCCATACAGCAAAATTATCCATAATAAAATAGGATATCGTTATGATTACCGCAGTCAGACCATTGAATAAATAGAAGAGCCGACCGAAAAGCGAACCAAATAACACAATTGTAGTATATTTGTGGTTCTGTCTGTCTTCAATTTGATCCCGATAATTATTGGATACAAGAATATTATTGACCACAAGACCAACACCGCCCGCAATCCACCATACTTCCGGTATCCAGTAATTACTCTGTACATAAAAGGTAAAACTGACCGGAACGAGTCCAAAAAAAATGACAACCAATATATCTCCCATTCCAATATAGGATAAAGGAATCGGACCCGCCGTATAGAGAAGACAAAAAATAACCGATAAAAGACCAACCCAAATTAACGACCAACCCCCATATGGAATCAATCCCAATCCACAACAACAGGCAATTGCCAGAACAAGTACGATTCCGCGAAGCATTATATTCGGCTTAATCCATCCGGAACCTAACGCACGGGAAGGTCCCAATCGATTTTCCCGATCTGCCCCATGTTTAAAATCGAAATAATCGTTCGAAAAATTAGCTCCTATTTGTGCAAATAGAGCAAACAGGAGACACAACAAGGCAGGAATAATATTCACACAGCCTTCATGAATTGCAAATGCGACGCCGACAAGAACAGGAACGGCTCCACCTGCCAATGTTTTAGGTCGGGCCGCTAAAAACCAATAATAAAGAATCTGCTTCATTGTTCTGCTTTATTGTTCTGCTTCGACTATTGGAAGTCCGTCTTTATCAATTGGTAAAGGAGCTTTTATATTGTCGCCCCCCTTCCAGATCGCAATATTATGTTTATCGTCACGATATCGAAACGCATTCATTAACGCATAAAAGGTTTCCTTGCCCCCATCCTTGCCCGGACAGGTAATTGCGTAAATCATCTGAATATCTTCCCGATCCGGAGTCAAGACTATCAAATTCGTTTTATAATAGGAGGTTTTGACTTTATCCCCCAACGTTGCAAGAGTCAACAGAAACTCGTTCGTTAGAAATTCATGGAGAGTCGTGTGTGTTTCCGGTTCATGCACCAAATTCGACCAATAACTTTCATCCGAATCGGTAATGAGGGCAATATGAGGTGCGTTCTGCATAACACGTATTCTACGAAATTCACCCTTTTTCGCGATCTCAAACCAATTATTAAAATAACTTTTCGCGTCCTGAATCATTCGTTGTCGATAACAATAATCCATGATGGGAACGGCAATGGATGGTATCAATAAAATCCATAACGCCCAAAAAGCCATAGAGCGACCGATTAATTCACCTCGAGAATGCGCAATCTGAAAAAGTGAAATAATAACCAGTAATAGCGAAATAACCGGTAAAAAATAAAAATAAATACTTGTAAATAACAGACAGGACAGACATGCACACACCAGAGCCAAAATAGCTAAAATACTGATGTTTTTAGGTGCATCCTCCATGTTTAAGGTGTCATTTCCAAGATTCCATTTACTTGAATTCGAGAAAATGGAATTAGAAGATGTTTTCTCTTCCATCAACAAAACTCCTCTCCAGTAAAGTGATAGACCATTATAATATGATGAAACATTAAAATACCCATCTTAATAAAAACACAGACGACCCCGAATTCAATAGAATTGTATTCGAGGTCGTAATTTTCACAGTCATAGCCGAAATATAACCTTAATTTCCACCGGAGACATTAGGACTACTCCCTCCACTGAACTGCCAGGTTCCTTCACTACTTCCAGTTCCTCCTTCTACAGCAGCATAGACTCCAAAATTTCTCTTGTTTTGATCATTTAAGAAAGTGCCCTTGTCAAAAATACAAGGATTCGAGGTCATGGGCTTCAAGGGATATTTGGAAATATATTGGAGCACATCAAAAGTCGGAGGACTTTTATAATCAGACATTCGTGGAGCTTCCGGCATGAGCGTCATGAACATAAAGGCTGTAATACCATAAAAGCCGACAAACATAATGAACATTAAGGATAATGTCCCTATCAAATTAGCCTTTTCCGGGAATACAACGTTGACCTTCGAAATTCGATTCGTTACTTCCGTTAAAATACCCATGGCTAACGTGAAAATAATCAAAAAAGCCAGCATATCATTATAATAGGCCATAACTACGGCAACACCATCCAGGATATTAGCCACAGGTCCGAAAAAATTAATGGCAATTAATGACGCAAACATTACATTAAACAGTTTAATGATTGATCCCCATAACGAGTCTTTTCGGCAAAATGCCAAAATCGCCAGGCAAACAATCGGAATTCCAATCAGAAAAAGTGGTGGATAACCCATCCATAATGACATAAAAACACCTCTTAACCATATATTAAAATTGTATCTTTTTTGTAATCATCAGTCATTACTGTATTGGCGATTTCTACAAGCGCCACATGGAGATACATCATTCTCCAAAATACAGGAAACTCTATTTCATAATACGCTGTAATTCTTCCACCGAAGTAATACCTTCGGCCACTAATTCACCACCATGGGCCATAAACCCCTTTTGTCCTGCGGCAATAGCCGCTTTACGAATAGCTTCCGCTGATGGATTCGCTGTTATAATATGACGAATTTCATCATTGATCAGAAGCATATCATAAACACCACATCGTCCGATATACCCAATTTCATGACAATCTTCGCAGGGCACGTAGGTATCTTTTTCACCTGGTTCCAATTCGGGCCGTATCCGTTTACGGAAGATGGTTTCTACAGCATCCGGTTCCATTCCCAACCGAACGAGAAGTTGCGGACTAACCGGAATTTCCTCTTTACATGAAGGACAGAGTCGGCGCACTAATCGTTGGGCGACAATTCCATACAAGGTCTCCGCCACCAGTTGCGGATTTATCCCTGTTCTCAAAACCTGCATTAGAGTTTCAGCCGCATCTTTTCCACGGAAGGTCGATATGATCAAACGATCATTTTTGACTTCTTCACAACAGAGAGAGAGGGTCTCTTTATTAATTAAATCCCGAATTAAAAGGACTTTAGGTTCCTTAAAGAAGACATCGGGAAGTACATCGATCGGACTCTGTTTCTTCGAAGAATCATAGGCAGTTAACGTTACATTTTCGATAACCAGGTAGGGATGCTGTAAATCTTCTACCGTCACGAAATCCCGCGTAAATCGGTCGGCAACGTTAAATGCCACATCGGTCATGGTTTTGAGACCCTGGCCAGACTGTGCCGCTAAAAGAACCAGTCCTTTGTCGGCATTGATCATCGTTTTGAATTCAGTTTGCTCCGAAGGAAGCATTCCCAATTGTTCCAGGGTGGTAAAGGTAATCTTCTTCAAGATAAAATGAATAATGAACTGTTCACCACCACTCTTGGTCCCTTGAGACATGAAATCGGCATCCAACTTCTTTTTGCGATCATATTCTATACTGAAAAGACCTGCCTGACGACTTCGATGATCTTCCGGATTGGCTCCAACCAATGTTTTAATAGCCACTGCCATTGATTCAACCTCTTCCGGCGATAACGGTTTTCTGAAAATACCTTCCTCAATAGAATGCCAGACACCATCGATTTCATACTGGATCTTTAACTCTTCATCGATAAACTCCAGACCGATTGCGGTTGCGTTTCGTTTGATCGCAACATAGGCAATCTCTTTAAAGAAGACATACCCTGGATTGTTGCGCGCCAGAATGGTTCTACCATTTAATATATCCTTGTCAAGACCTTTTCCACCTGCTTTAAAGTAGATGGGAGATCCCAATTCATATGCCTGTTTCTGTTTTTTGATTTTAGCTCCACACGTTCGGCGAACGACAAACCAGATATGGCCAGGCGTCATAACTTTATCCGCCTCCAGTTTTCCATTATTGCGATGGGAGATATAACAAAAGATAGGGATCATAAATCCTAACACGGTAACAGGATACCCCACCCAAAAAATAGGCACTAAAAACCCTATCAAAAAAGCAGTGGGAAAAACAGCAACAAGAATGGTATTCCATTTCAACCGTTCTTCATCACCCAAACGTTCCGCGTCACAATTAGCCCAGCCGGAAGTTGCCACCCAAAGCCAAAACACAATCAGGAAAAGAACAATTTTGGTAATACTGAAGAAGGGCCCCATATTCTTGCGCCATCCAGAACTGTTCGCAGTTGTCGCATTGGTCTCGATCGTCTTCATCTGATCGGCTGTAAACAAACGGGAAGGCCCACCTTTTTCTTCGGAATCCTGGGCCCATACATGATTCACCTTCCCCACTGAAAAACAAAAACCGATCAAAAAGATCGAAATCAAGAGCAGACAAATATGCCGCCACGATTGCCGCTGCGATTTCAAGGGAACGTTTTGTCTCTCCCCTTCCTCTATCTGCACCTCTTCTATCTGCCCTTCTACAAGAGAGATTGTTTTATCGAACTCCATTTTTTTGCGTTGACTAAAAAATCGATTAAAAAACCTGACTCCGAATATAATGTTTGTCATCATTTACACGCATACCAGTCGAAGATTAAATTTCAGATTCCCCCGGAAATTCGGCAACAACCCAAAAGGCCGAGAATCTATACCATAACGAAATGAAAACAGGAACAACACGTTTTCAAGGGAACCTATCCCATTTTTTAATTTACAGTTATTCGAACTGCAATTAAATTTTGTTTATAACCACGAACAAGACTACTTTTTACAGATAAATTTTTGATCGATAACGTTTATTATAATAATACACTTTATAACGCAATAATTACAAAATATTTTATTTTTCTATAAACTATACTTTACGACGTTATAAATTCGGCATTTCCTGGGAGGCGGACGTCTCGTCCGCATCCTCCAAAACAGGCGTCTCGCCTGTTTTGAAAAATAGACTTTTATAACGACCTTGAGTATATCTGGTATTTATTCGTGGTTTCAAAATACATTTTGTTTACACCTTAAATACAAATTTTGTACATGAAAATTATTCGTATAAACATTCGTAGAAACAAATGACGGCAGTCATTCAAGCCGTCAAGGAACTACAGAATGCCAGGTTCCTTGACTTCAATACCTTTTAAGGCCATCTTCAGTGATTCGACATTTGGAGCTACTTCGAAGGCGGTATCACGACTGATCTTTTTCGCCTGCACAAGACCTTTCAAGCTCATTGTGAAGTCGAGCATACCTTCTGTTGCCCCAATTCGAATGGCGTCGCCAAGTTTTTCGTCTTCTTCTTCCACAATTAGTTTTCGAATAATACTATTAACGATCATAACTTCAACGGTTGGCACACGTTGTGTTCCGGGAATAATCGATGGAAGGAGTTTTTGGGCTACAATTCCCTTCAGGTTCATGGCAAGCGCCCCACGAATTGCCATGTGCATATCTGCAGGAAAGAGGTCGAGAATACGTCCGATTGTACTCGGAGCTGTCGATGCGTGAATAGTTCCAAAGACCAAGTGTCCCGTTTCGGCAGCATGAATAGCCGTTTCGAATGTTTCACGGTCACGCATTTCACCGACGAGCATTACATCAGGATCTTCACGAACGGCATGTTTCATACCTATTCCGAAATTTATTACATCCTGACCGATTTCACGTTGATTTATGAGGCATTTTTCCTCTGTAAACATGAACTCGATAGGATCTTCCAGCGTTAAAATATGCTTGTAATAATTACGATTAACCCAGTTTAACATGGAAGCGATCGTCGTTGATTTTCCAGAACCGGTAACTCCAGCCAACAGAATCAAACCCTGACTATATTTACATAAATCGTAAAGAATAACGGGGAGATGAAGTTTTTCCAACTCCGGAATAAAGTTGTTAATACGACGTGCAACCAATCCGATATGCCCCATTTGAGTCAAGACATTAACACGAAAACGCCAACGAACACCATCTACAATACAGGTATGGGCAAAGTCGGCCCCTCCCTCCTCGTTATAAATTTGACGGTTTCGCTCGTTCATAATGGCAAATATGAGATTTCGCATCTCTTCATCGTCAATAGGCCCGCGATTCAAGGTTCGCAACGAACCTTTAACACGAATATAAGGAGGACGGTCCACTTTTAAGTGAAGGTCACTGCCCTCTAATTTTACCAAGGCGGTAAATAATTTATCTATTTCATACTCTTGCGGACGCCGTGCTCCGCGTATGGTTGTTGAGTTGCCGCTATCCGACATAATTATCTCCTCAAAAGATGTGACTCGACCCGTCTAACAACGTATCGAGGAAAAGATATAATTCCATTTTTTCTATTTTAACCGTTTTCAATAATAACACAAGGTTTCCATCCAGAAATTATTTACTCAATCAGTAATTGTTTCTACCTGGTGGTTGCGAACACTTAAAAAACGGAGTTGACTGGAACGCGAACGTCTCGTTCATACTACAGGGACAACAGGCGTCTCGCCTGTTTTATTCCCCTGAATGAACTCCTCAATGAAAGTGTTGTCTACCACTAACCACAAATAGTATGGAAATTCCATGGAATATTTTTCTAAATTCCCCCCTATTCACAGGCTGGTGATAAAATAAAAAGATATTATCACATTACAAGGCCAAAAGAGGTCTGTTTTGTGAAAAAGATGGTTAAAACTTTACTTTTTTCGAATTGACAATACTGGCGAGATACCTGTTTTATTCCCCTGAATGAACTCCTCAATGAAAGTGTTGTCTACCACTAGTACCGTTGAGTATATATTCATTCACAACATATTTCTGTAATTATCCAACCATACCTGTTATTTACTATAAAAATCTTAATCTATATTTTCAGTTAATTAAAAATTTTAATCATTACAGAAAATAGAATACAATGGAATACAATAAAATACAATGGAGGGTATTCTCTATCGTTGGACGGACCAAAAAATTTCGACATTATTTATCCATTTCAGATTTATCCATTCCATTCTCCCGGGAGACATCAATGACATTCCGGCATATTGTTGACATGGTTGACAATTAACGTTTTCCATATATAAATAAATTATATACATTGTCCGTCATTCACAGTTTATGGAAGAATGACAAAAATATTATTTTTTATTGCGAGCCTTAATTTCCTTGAGAATTTGTGCCTCTGGCATGACTTTATAGAAATCATCCAGGGGAAAACATCCGGAGATCATACCATTTCGCGGCGCATTAGTACATTCACCGAATGTACGACATATTTTTTTGGTCTGAAGTGGTTTTCCTGCCATTGAATCGACACCTATTTCCGGATAGGATAGAACCATACGTCCGATACCAATCATATCGGCCATATTCTGCCGCAAAACCCATTCTCCGACACGAGGAAGAAACTCCTGTAAATAGGTATATCCGGACCCGATAAAGAGTATGTTCGGAAATCTTTTTTTGGCTTCGGCAACCGCCATGATCTGTCGATTAACCCCCAGTAGCGGTTCTTCCGGAGGAAGATAGCCGTCGGCAACGGCAAAAGCGGCTGGCCGCTGAATATGGGGATTGTAATAGGGACTTCCCATCGTAGCACCGATCATTCGGATTCCAAGTGAATAGGCCAGATCTATAAACTTGATGGTCTCCTGAAGATCTATTCCCAAGCCGGTTCCATCTCCACCGAAGGCGAAGGGATATTCGCCATCAAATGCCATAGGACGCCCTACCCCATCTTCTCCTTTTTCGAACGGAAAAAGATCTCCCAAACTCAATCGAATCGCAATATCCAAACCGGGTGCCGCTTTTTTAATTCCCTCGACTATAGAACGAAAGAATCTCGTTCTATTTTCAAATGAACCACCATATTTACCCGGTCGGCTATGCGCTGTTAGAAATTCATGACCGAGGTAGCCATGTGCCTGTTTAACATCGACAAAATCGAAACCTGCCTCCTGGGCCAATTGTCCAGCGATTATAAAGTGTTCGATAATATTTTCGACTTCACCGTCCGTCAAAACATTTTTTGGACCGCAATGAAATTTTTTATCCAAAAGTGGATGGGAATAAGCCGTTCGTGATTCCAGTTTTTTATCGTCATTCGGTTTACAAAATCGGCCCGAATGGGTTAATTGAAGGCCTATTAAAGGACGACTATCCGTTCCGAATTGTTGCTGATGGGTCCGAAGTGTTTTTTCTCGTAACAGGTTCAGAAGGGGAGCCGTTTCCTGATTGATCATCATCTGTCGCGTATTTGCTTTACCTTCATACATAACAGCAGTTGCTTCACAGCCGAATAATACACTTGCCCCACTTAATCCGAAACGCTGCCATCGTCGTTCCGTATATTCACCAGGAGCCCCATTAGAGAGGCAATCCCAGCCTTCCATAGGGAGAATCGCCCAACGATTGGCGAGTTTTCTGGTTTGACCGGATAGAACACTGGTATATTCCAGTGGCTGACAATAGGCCGATTCACTACCACTATAAGGCTCGTCTACTAAATCATATTCGGCCCCAATACTATGAAGATAGCTTCTGAATTCTATTGCTGAATGGAATGAAGACGGTTTTTTAAATTCTATCATTATTAATCCTATTTTAAATCCATTTATTAAAATACTGTTATTCTTGGAGGTGAAGATTTCGATATGCAACACTGATTTATTATTGTTGCTTTATTCATATTCTATCAGGTGAAGAGTCTGTTTTGAAATGAAACAAACAAGACATCCACACTTCGACTATTTATTGAAATATCGTATTTTCTCGATAATCTCGCCAGACATTTTCGAACCAATCATCTGATTTGGGTATATTTCGACGGGGAAGCCAGCGATGAATCATTGTGTCTTCGGATATTTTTTGATTATCGCATTGATTATTGCTTTCATTTTCGCGATATTGTGTTATTAATACTTTATTAAGAAAAGCAGGATTTTCTTCCTGCATTTTCCAATTATCAGGTAAATCGGAATGAATTTGTTTACCAGCCCGATCCACAACCAAACAGGATCCACGAGATCCGACTCCAGACTCCACCTGGAATAGAATGGCGTCCAGATAAACGGCATGGGCAAGGCATAATTGTCGATTCCGCAACTGTTCCACTATATCGGCAGTAATTGGTATTTGTTCTTCTTCCCCGGCGACAATGGAAGAAGTTAATTGATACCATTGTTTCCAGGCATCAGTAACGGCGTCATGAAGAACATCAATATTTCGTAAATGGGCCCCAGATAGAGACATACGTTTTTGAAATTCATGGCGAATTGTCCGCCAGTCTGCCTTTAATTGAGCACATTGTCGAATTTGCTCCAATAGGGAATGTACGCCTTGTTCGAAGATCGAATCCACCTGTTCCTCGTTCAGGGTATAGTCCTGATAACGATGGGCAATGAATTCGGCAGCACGAAAAGCCCCGACCTGGCCCGCATTCAAGGCACTGCCGCCTGGACGCGCAACACCATGCGAACCATTAACTTCACCAATAGGGAAGAAGTGACTGATATTTAACGATTCATACCAGATATTTCCCGCTAGTCCACCGTTATTATGTTGAGCACAGACCGATACCTCCAGGGGCTCTTGCGCGAGATCGATTCTATGGTCACGATAGAGTTGGATTGCTGCCGGATTCATTCGAGCCAGACGCTCAATGGGAGTTCCGAAGAGAGCATCCGATTGACGAAGATATTCCAGCGCTTCGGGTTCTAACTCGTCGAAATTGGTTCCTTCCGGATTGGAACGGAAATCAAGAAAAACACGACGTCCGCGAACAACTGTTTCGTAATAGACGATTAGATCGATTAACGAGGATCCATCATTTACTTTACGAACGTCAAACGGCCATTGATATCCCTTGAGAAAGACACAAGAATTCATTTTTCCGACAGAAGAAAACCAGGGGCGCAGAAATTCCGATTCGTCGTTAATACCATCCTGCTTCGTGGAAATGAATCGGGGGAGGACCTGCATGAATGTTCCGGACACATTCCATCGAAAATTTGAGACGGGCGCGGTAATTTTAAACATTTCATCGTCGGAGGGAGTCGATAGTACGGACCGTTGAGAGATATCGGTTGACGATGCGATTCCGAACTGACTCTCCGGAAGACCCTGGGCCATAGCCCCAATTTCAAGAGCTAGTCCAATTGCTCCGGTATGTACTTCGGGATAGACACTTGATTCATAGAGTCCACCGGGTCCGCCGACGGCGAAAATAATATTCTCCGCCTGCCAGGCTTCAATTTCTCCCATAGCGGTATTAATGGTCAGTAAACCACAAATACGACACGAGACACTATCTTTCATCGTTAATAACTTGACAGCAACCCGGTTTTCATAAACGGGAATATTATTTTTGCGAACCTCGGCAATTAACGCCCGACACATTTCCCGGGACGTATAGGGACCACAACTGGTGGCACGACGATAGGGATCATGATCCGTTTTATAGCCAATATACTGACCGTATCGATCATGGGGGAATGGAACCCCCAAATTAACGAGATTAAAAAAGGTACGAAGAGAAAGCGTTGCCTCAACCATCGCTAAATCTCCGTGCATTCCGCCTGCCGTTAGATAGGTTTCGGCTAAAAGATTCGGCGAATCGGCCTGCTCGCCATAAACACCCATTTTATAATAGGTCTGTTTATCACTACCCGTATTGATCGAGGTTCCCTGATTCAGTCCTTCCGATAGAAGAAGGATATCGTGAACACCTTCTGCGTAAAGACGGACTGCTGCCGATAGACCAGCAGCTCCACTTCCTAGTATTATTGTGTGTACTTTTCGTCGTTTCATTATCTGTTATTCCAATCTCTAATAAATTAATCTTCTCGTAAATGATACAAACGGAACGTCTGTTTTCCAAGGAAACGTCTGTTTTCCAAGGGAACGTCTATAGGTCTTGTTGCAAGAAGAAAACCAATATAGACCTCCTTAACCTGCACGATTTTAATACGCCCTTCTCTTCAAATGGTTCTAATATCAAGTGGTTCTAATATCAAATGGTTCTAATATGTTGGCATTAAGTTATACTCAAGGCCGTTATAAATCTCTTTAAATACCCTCTTCATGGGAGTCATTGCTCCCGTCTCCAATAGTATCTGTTTGCAAAACTTCCACTCCACCTTCATTCCAACGTTGGTTTGATCGTTTTACCTTCTCGTTGTGCGGCAAGGGTATCGAATTCATATCCGCCATAGAAGTCAGCGTTATTATCCATCCAGAGGGCGAGTGCACGTTTTTCGGACGGACTTAAATTGACATTGTAATGTCCTTTTTTCAACAAGATCCAAAGTTTCGAGGCATTGGCACCGAATTTACCTGGAAATGTACGCGCATCCAGAAAAGCATCCCAAGCCCCTCCGTGATTTGGCAGGAACGTAACAGGTGGATCCATCCGCGTATTGTGATTGGAGGCGTAAACAAATATATATGGACGCAAATTAATATAGGAATTAAAGAAGTGTTTGTCTTTAGGTCCTCGATCAAGCGGAAATGTTTTTTTGTTTTTGGCTTCTTGTGCATGACAATCGACACAATGCCGATCTAAAATTGTCTGGACTAAAATGGGATAGTTGAACGGATCACTGCCCGGAACATCCGCCTGAATCATCGATGGTTTACGGCGGAAAGCGGAAGGATACCCGGAAAGCCGATTGCCGGATGTATTATTTCTTCCTTCATGACATCCATTACAGGTCAATGATTCACCCGGTTTGACATAGGTGGCACTCCGCATTGTTTGAACGGCAACGCCATTTTCGTCCAAAGCCTGAAAATAGACAGGAACATCGACAGGCATATCGAATCGGGCACTTCCGTCCTTTTCGACCGGAACAGTACCAAGAACGCGTCTGGCGCTTTTTTCCGCTCCGTAACCGATCCAGGGATCGTTACAATTCCATGTCGTTTTGGGTAGGATCTGAACGATTCGCAGTTCCTTGATTTTAGTTCCTTCCGGGAAGGGGCGAATAGTATTGTAGACATTGGTAACACCGACAATCCCTGTTTTTGGGAGTTCTTTAGGAACGTTAGTAACGCGACTTTTTTCTGATCGGGGAATTCCTACCAAGGTCTGATGCGGAATAACAGGGGGAACTTCACGTTCCAGAATCGGCCAGGGACACTGACAAGAGATTTCGGCATCACGATAAAGGAGTATTTTATTTCCGAAAACGTCCAATAGATAGAGCCCATAATTATTACATTCACCGCGTCCCATTCCACTAAAGGGATCATAACTGACCAGATAGAATTCCTCCGATAGAGGGAACGGCTGTCCGTAACAGGCAGGCGCGTGATGTGGACTGATTTCCGCTTCCGGAAAGAGCTGGTCGGGAGTAATACGTTTTAAAGGAGCCATGGGATCCCCCCCGGTATCGTCATCTTCAACGTTTGGGTCAAGTAAAATAACGGATCCGAAATACTGGGTATGATGACCTTTAGCGGTTCCGACCAGTTTATTAGATTCGGGAATCGGCTTAAAGGATGTTTCGAAATGGGGACGTCCACGTTCATCTTCCGAGTAGTTCCCCTGAATGGCACGCGGATCGCGTCCATCGGGATAGGTGATCCAGGGATGATGCGCCTGATTAAAACCGCGATCTACATAGTCCCAACGGGTATAAACGATCATTCCATTATGGTCGATAGACGGAGCCCATTCATTTGTTTCATGGGAACTCAAACAAGTAATATCAGAACCGTCGGTCTCCATGGAATGAAGGGTATAGCTTGGACATGGCCGCGCGTGACATCGGCCAAATCCACCACGTCGTTCGGAAATAAAAACAATTCGTTCGTTGGGCATGTACCATGGGTCTAAATCGTTGACATTTCCGTCTGTTATTTGTGTCAGTTTTTTACCGTCGATTCCGACTTTAAACAAATGATAGCAATTGTCCTCCGTCCAGGTATAGGAATGGCGTGGTGAACTTGTATCGGCAGCCGCAAAACAGACTTCCTGCGCGTTATAGGAAAGTGTCGGAGCCAAAAAACCCCAGGTTTTATCAAGCGAACGACCTTTAAGTCGTCCGTTTTCAACGGTCGATTTTTGGAGCAGGTCTATAATCGATTGATCTTTAGTGTTTTGGGCAAACGCATTTTTCAGGATAAAGATTCCACCTCCAGGTCGAGAATGAAAACCGAAAAATTCGTCGCACATATGATTACCGGTCTTCTCCGCCTCCGGATTATAATGCCGTTTAATAAAAACAATGTCTTTAAAATCCAGAATCGGATTGGACAGCGAGATAGTTCGTCGTAGTTTAAAAACTTCGTTAAACAGATCCCTACGCTGTTTCTTCCATTCCGGTTTTGTTTGGACACTTTTTTCCCGTAACAGAACAAGTTTTTGGGATTCATTTTCCAGAATTGGAGTTTCGGATGTTTTTTTCAGATGTTCACAAAGCGATTCGGTTCTGCGAAGAAGAATGTCCAACGGATCTCGATCAGAAGGCAAGAGTGTCGCCTGAATATTATAGGCTTGAATGGCAGGTTTTTTTTCCATACCGACGAGGATCTGACAGGTCAGTGCGAGATATTCACGGCCAGCCTCGTCCGATTGATCGAGAACGTTTCCATCCAGATCGATTGGCAGATTGGTCATACGAATCTGTCCTTCCAACGGAATGGACGTAGAGGAGAACTGTGCATCCGCCCAGCAAACGAGGCATTCCTGATGAATATCACCAACGGGAATGGCCATTAACGTCAAATAACGAACATTATCCAGTTCGAGTCGGCATAATTTAGGCGCGTCTGCGATTTCGACCGTTCCACTACTCCACAGAAGTTTACCGTCTCCGACAACTTTAAATTCCACTTTACCCGGCTTGTGTTTCGGACCAATATTACCGGCCCAGACTGAAAATGTTATTTTTCCCGAGGGAAGTTCCATTCCCAATCGACCGGGCGTGTAAAATTGAATACCATGATTTCGTTCCTGACCATCAATTTTGGCTTTATAGGCCTGGGGATAGGGATGCCAGCCACTATTGGGTACATAGGGATGAATCTGCATTGATTTACAATCGAGTGAATCCATCCAAACAACCGAGGGTTTTTGGATAGTATTAAAGGGAATATGGAAGGTTGAACCATTTCTCTTTTTGACGATTTCCTGCCAGTCGGCAGGTCGGTCCGGAGCCGATTTTTTTTCGCGATAGAAATCGTCCTGATGCAGGGTGAAATCGATTCCCTTGTCGGAGATGCGTGCGGTTACATAACCGATATCCCCCCAATGGCCGGTCGAAGGAAGACACAAGGTGTGAATACCATCTTTAACCAGGGGCTTCCAGTAATGATTGTGTCCATAGATATACCCGGCAAAGGAAGGATATTTTTTGAATAGATCCGTTAATTTAGTCTCGGAAAGAGGATGATGACAACCGACCAGAACAGGTTTTTTCGATTTTGCCAGAACCGTTTCAAGCCATTTCCTCTGTTCTGCGTCGATAGCTCCGGATACTTTATCTTCCAGATGTGAATCCAAAAGGACGAACAACACTTTAGATGTTTCGACGATGTTCACATATTTATTGGGGACATTGGGATTCTTCTGTATTCGCTCGGGAAAAACTTTAAAGAAATTGGTATGTCGATCATGATTTCCAAATGTAACATGCCAGGGAATACCGGCGGCATCTACCGGAGCCATCATTTTTTTCAAGGCGGTATAATCTTCTATTTTACCGAACAGGTGGGCGAAATCGCCATAAATCAACAGATGGGCTGGACGTGGATTCATTTTTAGAAGTTCCTGAATCTTCTGTTCAAATTTGGGCCCCTGATAACCGTTTGGCGGACAATGAATATCCGAAAACAGAACGATTAAATCAGGATCTACAGGAACTTTATCTTCCGCATAAATATTAGCGGACATAAAAAATAAAAAACATAATAACAGGTAATATAGCTTTTGGGCCATTAGTATCTCCGATTTATTGTGATCTAACGGTAATGGTTAGAATAGATTCAAAAATAAATGAATGGACAGGAACCATGTCGGGAACATTTCCAGCCGTAATATACTTGAGGACGTTATAAATGCGGCATTTCCTGGGAACGCGGACGCCATGCCTGACGGCAGGCAGGTCTCGTCCACATACTCCAAAACAGGCGTCTCGCCTGTTTTGAAAAATAGACTTTTATAACGACCTTGAGCATAATGGAGTCGGTAACAGTTCAGGCCGGAGTGGCCAAAATCGGGACTTTTCAATCGAACCGGGATTCCAGACTACAACCTTCATCCACGGCTCAAGTGTTTTTATTGGTGAACAAATACTATTTTACAATAATATCCCAATTATCGGTTCTGAACGGAGTGGCGGGAAGGCCATCGGCAGAATAGAGATTGCATCCGGACGGATTGATCTGCCAGGCATAACGAACGGCAACTGGATTGTCGATATTATCGGCGGAAACAACGATCTGATTATTACCAATAATCTTCGCTTCGGCCCAGACCCATTTCTGATCCGCACCGGCAATTGCGAAACGTGCCAATTTAGCGGTCGTGTCCTTAATGACAGGATTACGCCCGTCTTTTTTACCGACAATCAGGCCTTCTCCAACAAAATCGAAAGTGATAATTGCTTTATTGCCATCTATTTTCATATTTTTGAAGGTGGGGCTTTGGTAGTTGCATTTTTTACCATAATCGAAATTAAGGGCCCAGAGTGCGAGACGATTACCAACATCGAATTTATTTCGCGGATGAATATCTTTTTCTTCACCGATATCGATAATAACAGCCTGCCCTGTTTTAGGCACATCCAGACATTGCGTTTGGGCGTCACGCAGTGCGGGCCAATCAGTAGCAAATTCCGGACGATCAGACGGAGCCTTGAAATTAGCCAATTGGACCCAATAGAATGGAAAATCACCCTGATTCCATGCTTTTCGCCAACCTTGAATCATCGCCTTCTGTTTGTAATAATACATACCCCGATCACCTGTATTGGAACAACCTTGATACCAGATTGCCCCTTTAATCGTATAATTCGTCCACGGAACCATCATGGCATACCACATGGAACCAATAATATTGGGACTGCATTTAATATAGTCATTACGGTTCATACCACTGGTCGGAAATGTATTATCATTGGTCTTGAGAAATTGAGTTCGCATTTTTTGAACGGTATCAATATATGGCTTGAGTTCCGGTAAATAGGACCAGGCTTCGTCGGGAAGCCACCAGTCGATAGCGGACCCTCCCCAGTTGGAATCGATCAAACCAACGGGAACATTCAGTTCTTTATGCAGACGAACGGCGAAATGGAATCCGGCGGCAGTACAATTCTTTTGAACACCATCTTTACAGAGGAGCCAACCGGTAGTTGCAAGGTCCTTTAAAGGAGCGGGAGCCAATAGATGTTGCGCACGATTATATCGAATAAAGCTATAGTCGCCGTTAATTTCTTCATCGGTACAGGCCAATCGCGGTTGTCCCCAGGAGTTCAGTGGCATTTCCATATTGGATTGTCCGCCACAAACCCAGACTTCACCCACAACGACATTATGGAAAACAACTTCGTTATCTTTACCTTTAACAACAAGATCTTTCCCTTCGAAACTAGCGGAAAAGGCTGGTAACTGAACCTTCCAATTCCCTTTTTCACAGGCTTTGGAAGAAGCCGTTTGACCATTAAATGAAACGGTCACTTCTTCACCTGGATTGGCCCAGCCCCAAACATTCACTGGAACATCACGTTGAAGAACTGCATTATCGGTAAAGGTCTTCGGAAGACTGACTGTTGCCCGTACCACTTTCGGGGCAATCAACAATACGGACAACAGAACCATAGAAAACAAAAATACTTTTTTCATAAAAGTCCTTTCCACTATTCAAATTTCAAAAATATGGGCAGATACCCATTTACAGTACAAACCACCCAATTTTATCAAATTTAAATTCACCCGTCAACAAAAATCCCTTTAAACATTTAAAAAATTTTCGATTTTTTATATGATATCGTAATTTTACGTTGAAGTCTTTTTTCTATCCAAACATATATTATTCTTTTTACGTTTACTTTTATTTATTTATGTATCGTATTTTTATTTATTTTATTTATATGCGTTACTTTTTTATATAAAGAATTCCAGTCGAAAAACACTTGACGATAAACCCGAACCATCAAAATTTCTGGAAATCGGATATTTCTGATTTATGTATCACATTCCTATAAAATAGAGGCCCGAAATATCCCGGTTAAAACAATCGGGGAATTCATTTTGACGTTTCCCATTTCCCGGATTACAAGTCGAACCCGAAAATAATTAACCAATAACAATTATTTCGGTTGTATGCCCCCCTTGTCTGGATGAATATAATATTATATAATTTATGCTCTGTTTGATATTGTTTCGTTTCCATTTAATTAATAGAGTAAGGATAGTATAAAGAATGAGACGCCTTTTAATCGCAGGTAACTGGAAAATGAATATGAAACTCGATACTTCAAAGGCTTTAGCACAGGGTCTGAAAGATCAAGCGACTGGAATATCGGAAGTTGATATTGCGGTTTGCCCTCCAAGTATTTACGTTCAGTCGGTTTGTGATATTCTCGCCGGTTCGAATATTGGTGTTGGTGCACAAAACGCTTATTTTGAAAAGGCGGGTGCCTATACTGGCGAACTGGAAATGGCCATGTTAACCGATGTCGGTTGTAAATATGTTATTTTGGGTCATAGTGAAAGACGTCATATTCTTGGGGAGTCGAGTGAATTTATCAATCTGAAGGTACGTGCAGCCCTTGCTGCTAACCTGATTCCGATAGTATGTGTTGGTGAACTTCTTAAAGAACGTGAAGCCAACGTTACAAACGATGTCATTCGCAGTCAGTTTGATGGTTCTTTCTCCGGTGTTTCCGCAGAAGATATGAAGAAATGCGTTATCGCCTATGAACCGGTTTGGGCTATTGGAACTGGTAAAGTTGCCACTCCGGAACAGGCAGAAGAAGTACATGCCTTCATTCGCAGCTTGATTGCGGAACGTTATGGCAAGGCCGTTGCCGATGTTGTTCGTATTCAATATGGAGGAAGTGTTAAAGCGGGTAATGCAAAAGATCTGCTGTCCAAGCCTGATATTGACGGCGCTCTCGTTGGTGGAGCTTCCCTGAAAGTTAATGATTTCATGGGAATTATTAACGCCTGTCGAACACTGTAATTGTGTTTGATTGTAAATTGTAAATTTGTTTCCCATTTAGGTTTATTTTGGGATAGAAGACGAAGAAAACGTTTGTTTTCTTCGTTGTTTTTAATATGGTAAATTTGTTTGAACCCGTTCAGGAATTACAATGGTCGCTTTTTTCAAAATGCTTTTGCTCTTGGCAATGATGTTAATCTGCCTGTTCATGATCCTAATCGTGCTTTTACAGCGCGGAAAGGGCGGCGGCTTGGTCGGCGCTTTTGGTGGTTTGGGCGGAAACAGTGCCTTTGGCGCTCGAACGAGTGATGTTTTCGTTCGTATTACAGTCGTTACGGCTATTATTTGGTTTGTTCTTTGTTTAGGTGGTCGTTTCATCCTCTCAATGCAATCCAGTGACAATAAATCACCATTCGAGTCCAGATCGACCTCGACAGCTCCGGCTACTCCCGAAACTGAAAAAGCGACTGCTCCTTCCACTGAAGAACAAACTTCGAAAACAACAGAACAATCCGCAGTTCCTGCCACTGATACTCCGGCTGCATCGACTCCGGCAACAGAGAGCGCTCCAGCGGCAACGACTCCGGTTTCAACGACACCTGCTCCACAATCAACAGCTCCAGTCGAAAAACCTGCTCCCAAATAGATCTTTTATAATTCATATTTATTTGTATTCGTATAATAATATTTTTTGAATTATATTGGTCTGCATTATCGTTTTACTGTGAATAATTATCTTTATTATTTTTAGTAAAACGATATTCGTAATTGTATAATCGATTGTTTTTCATTAACAATTTCGGAAATTGCGTCTATTAGGAGATACGATCTTGCTACTCAGTATGACTGGTTTTGGTTCGGCACAAACGACACAGGCTGGAATCACAATTGTTTCCGAAATAAAAACGGTAAATAATCGTTTTTTAAAGGTTAATTATCGAATATCTGATTCTTTTTCTTTTATTGAATCAAGACTTGAATCGTTAATTAAAGAACATATCGAACGTGGTACCGTTAATTTTCATCTTCGTATTGTTCAAGAGAATGTTAATATCTCTTCCCAATGCAATTTACCGTTATTAAAATCCTATTTATCACAAGGCAGTATATTATGTGAAGAGGCAAAAGCCAACGGTGAATCCCTCGTTCTCGGATCTGTCAGTGATTATTTTAATCTTCCCGGTGTTATATTGGAAGGGACAAACAGTTCGTTTGACGAAGAGGAACAACAGGAATTATGGAATGCCGTTGTTGCCAATTTAGAATTATCGCTGTCGTCACTCAAGGAGAGTCGTTTGCGCGAAGGTATTTCCATGGAGAAGAATCTTCGAAGTAATTGTGATATTCTCTCCCGGGAAATTGAACAAATAGAAGTACTGACCCCACAAGTTTTGGAGAACTATCGTCTGCGATTGACCGAACGGGTGGAAACGATTATGAACGAAAAGGAACTTCCGTTTTCGCCAGCGGATCTTGTCCGGGAAATAGCTCTGTTTACAGATCGCGCCGATATATCGGAAGAAATTGTACGTTTGCGCTCGCATATAAAGCAGTTTTATCATTTTATGGCCGGTTCTGAAAGTTGCGGTAAAAAACTGGATTTTTTAACGCAGGAAATGTTTCGTGAAGCAAATACAATCGGATCCAAGGGAAATTCAGCCGAAATAACCAATCACGTTGTAGAACTCAAGACGACTATAGAGCGAATTCGTGAAATGGTTCAGAACGTGGAATGATCGATAATGAAAAACAGAGGTAAATTACTGATTGTTTCCGGCCCCTCCGGAGTGGGCAAGGGTACGATTCTCAAACAACTCTTGAAAAATAGTGAATTTCCACTTGTTTTGAGTGTCTCGGCTACGACTCGATCTCCGAGGCCCGGTGAAGTCAACGAAGTTGATTATCATTTTCTATCCAGGAATGAATTTGAAAATCGAAAAAAAAACGGTGAATTTATTGAATGTTTTCAAGTATTTAAAGGGGGTGATTGGTATGGGACATTACGTTCTACAATTGATACCGCTCTTGAAAAGGGGGACTGGCTCATTTTGGAAATAGATCTAAAAGGGGCACGTAAAGTACTGGAAACATATCCGGACGCAATAACGATTTTTATCGAACCTCCTTCCCTGGCACATTTGGCCGACCGACTTGAAAAACGTGGCACGGAAAATCAAATTGCTTTGCAAAAACGATTAAGACAGGCTTCGGAAGAAATTGAAGACAGTCGTTTTTACCAATATAAAGTAGTGAATGACAATCTGGACCAGGCGGTCGAAGATTTTCGGCGGTTATTGAAGGAAATTGAGTAATGGGAGTGATTTTCCTTCCTTCGAACAGCAAGTTCGAAATAAAATAAACAAGAGTATGGCAATAACCATTAATAAAATATGGTCTATTGTTTTATAATAGCATATATGGCTAGTGGTTGCGAACACTTAAAAAACGGAGTTGACTGGAACACGGATGTCTCGTCCGCACAGCCGGGAAAACAGGCGTCTCGCGTGTTTTTTTCCCTGAATGAACTCCTAAATGAAAGTGTTGTCTACCACTAGTATATTATCCAGGAAAGCCGCAGGATTTATTAATTCCTTGATCGGTTTGGTATGAATAATATATTTTTAAGACAGACGATTTCAATTAAGGATGAACGTTTTGGAAAGGATGTGACTCAATGATAGAGGAACTGAAAGAAGACGAATTAATCGAAAAAGTAGGCGGAAGATTCAGACTTTCTGTACTAATTCAACAGAGGTTGGTTTATTTGAATCGTGGTTCCAAGTCCTACGTGGACGGTGGTGAAGACAGTGAACGCGATAGAAAGAACAAACTTCAGATGGTCATAAAGGAAATTCTGGAGGACAAAATCTATCTTGATATGGATGGCAAAATGTGTTCTCGGGATGGAATGGATATAGATCCAGCGACTATAAACCATGAAACCATGGAATAATGTAGTAAAATCTGACAGAGAATGGAGTTTTTTCATTGATGGCATTAAATGGTCATGAAATACTAATTGGCGTAACTGGAGGAATTGCCGCCTATAAAGCGGCAATATTGGTTAGTCGTTTAGTCCAGACGGGAGCAGGGGTTTCTGTTATCATGACGGAATCTGCTACTCATTTAGTGGCATTACGTACTTTTGAAGCATTATCTGGACGAGTTGTTCGAACCTCAATGTGGGAAGAAGGTTCCATCCATCCGCACATTGAGTCTTCACAACAGGCGGAACTACTTTGTATAGCTCCGGCAACGGCTAATTTTATTGGGAAGGCGGCACATGGAATTGCTGACGATCTTCTCAGTACCACCTATATGGCCTTTACCGGGAACATTATTCTGGCTCCGGCCATGAACTGTGCCATGTGGGAAAAACCGGCTGTCCAGCGAAATATCGCTCTATTATTACAGGATGGTATTACTCTTGTCGGACCTGAATCCGGACATTTAAGTTGTGGACAAACTGGAGTTGGACGTATGTCCGAGCCCGATGTTATCTTCAATAAAATTGTCTCCTATTTTATTTGATCTTTCATCAATCTCTCTGTGATCTCTGCAAGGTTATAAAATTACCTTGACATAACTTGTAACGAACATTACATAAAAAGATAAAGGAAATTGCTATGGGAACGCCTGATGATTTTACCAATATGGAAGAATTTCTGGAAGAAGAGGATTTAGAGCCTGATGACGAACCATCATCGGAATCGGAATCATCAACGGAGGGGAAGGAAGATACTTCGTCCGGTTCCGATTCGGACGAGATACCTTTTGTACATTTGCACGTTCATTCCCATTTTTCTCTATTGGACGGGGCAGGTAAAATAGACGCTTTAATCAGTAGGGCAAAAGTACTCGGTATGAAGGCGCTAGCCTTAACCGATCATGGTAATATCTATGGTATGCTTGAATTCTATCAGAAGGCCCTTGATGCGGGAATCAAACCTGTTTTGGGGATGGAAGCCTATATGGCAGGAGGAAGTCGTTTCGATAAAGGGGGATCTGGAGGTCGAAGTCCCACCTATCATTTGACTCTGTTGGCCATGGATATGACCGGATATCACAATCTAATTGAACTTTCAACACAGGCGTATGTCGAAGGACTTTACAATAAAAGGGCTCGAATCGATCACTCGTTGTTGGAGCAATATCAGGAGGGTCTGATTTGTTTGAGTGGCTGTCTTTCCGGTGAAATTTCCCGAACGATTCTTGACGGTGACGGCAATAACGAAGCCATGAAAAAGGCTCGTGATTTAGCGATCTGGTATAAAAATCTGTTTGGTGATCGATTCTATATGGAACTACAAGATCATGGAATTGATCAACAGATGATTGTTCTTCAGAAGGAGATCGAACTCGCGAAGGAACTGGACATTCCAACGGTCGTTACCAACGACGTTCACTATGTTCTAAAAGAAGATTATGAAATTCAGGATCTATTGTTATGTGTTAATACAGGAGCTTTTGTAACCGACAAGAATCGGTTTCGAATGGATTCGCAGGAGTTTTATCTAAAGAGCGGACGGGAAATGCTCGCCGCCATTCCTCAAGGGGAAGATGCCATACGGCGTTCCGTTGAAATTGCAGACCGCTGTCATGTCGAGCCGGTTTTAGGAAAACGATTTTTCCCGCGTTTTGAACCGCCCGATAATAAATCTTCCGAGGATTATTTACGTGAACTTTGTTTGAATGGATTAAAAGAACGCTATGCGAACAATCCAAAACGTATGGTAAACGGAGAACTCTCCAAGGAAGTTATGGACCGTTTGAATCGGGAACTCTACGTTATCAACAAATTAGGATTTCCTAATTACTTTTTAATCGTATGGGATTTCGTTCGTTTTGCTACGGAACATGGTATTCACTGTTCTGCTCGTGGAAGTGGTGTCGGGGCACTCGTCTGTTACGGACTCAACCTGTCCCATGTCTGTCCGTTGGAATATGACCTCTTGTTCGAACGTTTTTTGGATGAAAATCGTCTGGAAGCGCCCGATATTGATATCGACTTCGACCAGGAATTTCGTGGACGTGTCCTGGACTATGTTAAAGAAAAGTATGGCGAAAAAAATGTCGCTCAAATTGGAACGTTTGGAACCTTGGGCGCGAAACTGGCCATTAAAGATTTAGGTCGTGTTTTAGGACTTCCCCTACCCCAAGTCAACGAACTGACCGCCATGATCCCCAATGCCCCCAAAATGACCATAGCCAAAGCACGGGCCGGTAATGATAAACTTGAGGCAAAGATCAATACCAATTCGGACGTTAAGAAGCTGGTCGATTATGCCGTTCGTATGGAAGGATTGGTAAAATCGGCGGGAACACATGCCTGTGCGGTCGTTATTGCGGACCGTCCGGTGACCGAATTTGTTCCCTTGCAATTACTGAAGGATTCGCCGGATCTGGTGACTCAATGGCAGGCGGCGGAAGTCGAGAAGGCCGGTCTGCTCAAAATGGACTTTTTAGGTCTGCGAAACTTGACCATTCTCGCTAATGCCATTAGTCTCATTGAGGAGACTCGTCATGAAAAGATCAATCCCTACATATTTCCCACAGATGACAAGGAGACATTTGCTTTATTATGTCGGGGGGAAACCAAGGGAATTTTCCAGTTGGAAAGTTCGGGAATTCGTGATCTGCTCGTTCGTATGAAACCTGACCATTTCCGGGATATTATCGCGACCCTGGCTCTCTACCGTCCTGGCCCGTTGGAAGGTGGAATGGTTGATCTTTACGTCGATATCAAACATGGAAGAAAAGAACCGTCCTATCCCCATCAGGTTATGAAGGACGTTCTGGAAGAAACACACGGTATCATGATCTATCAAGAGCAGGTCATGCGTATCGTCAATCGGTTGGGAAATATCCCACTATCCCATGCCTATGCCTGTATTAAGGCCATTAGTAAAAAGAAACATGAAAAAATTGCCAAATACCGGGAAGATTTTATCATCGGAGCACAGCAGAACAGTCTGACCAAAGCGGAGGCAGAAAACATTTTTGAACTGATTATCAGTTTCGCTGGTTATGGCTTTAATAAATCGCATTCGACGGCATATGCGCTTCTGGCCTATATGACGGCCTATCTCAAGGCACATTATCCTGCTGAATTCATGGCGGCACTGCTTAACGGTGATATTTCCAAACGTAATTTCGCCAAACGCGACTCGACGGTCGAACACATGGATGACTGTGAACAAATGCACTTGGAAGTCGTTTCACCGAATGTCAACGTCTCCTACGGTGAATATCGCGTTCGCGACAATAAAGTATTATTCGGTTTGATGGCGATTAAAGGAGTGGGAACCGATGCTGCGGCTGAAATAGTTCGTGCCCGGGAAAATGGAGGTCCGTTCAAGGATATTTTTGATTTCTATTCCCGAATCAATTCGAAACTGGTTCCGAAGGCAACTGTGGAATCGCTTTTAAAAGCCGGAGCGATGGATTGTTTTGGTGTTAAACGATCGCAATTATTACAAGTTTTGGATAAGGCTCTCAAGAGTTCCCTGAATGCACAGGAGGATCGTCAAAAAGGTCAACGGAGCCTCTTCGAACTTTTAGACAATGAAGATGAAGACATCTCTTCTGCGGAAATGATGTCGAACGCCGTTATCGGTCTACCGGAAATAGACGAGTGGAACGATCAGGAAAAGGCCGGTTATGAAAAAGAGGTTTTGGGCTTCTATTTAACGGCGCATCCCATGACTATGTATAAAGCACGTTTTCGTACGATTACCTCCCATACCATTTCAGAATTATCCAAATTATCGGATAGAACAAATGTCATCGCAGGAGGTATGATATCACCTGCTTCCGTTAAAACGGCTCCCACCAAGAAGAAAAGAGAAGGGGAACCCAACATCTACGCCTCGTTTGATTTGGAAGATACCGACACCTCTATTCATGTTATGTTATGGCCGGTACAATATGAAACGTGGGGCCGGAATGTCAAGGCTGAATCCATGGTCGTTATTATTGGTCACCTGGACAATAAAATGGGAGGCGAGGGAGAGGTCAATTCGACGTTAATTGCCGATAAAGTCTTTACTCTGGAAGAAGCGGAACAGCAGTTGACCCGTGGTGTTCGGATTGGCATCAAGGAAGATAAAGATTCACAAAACAATGTCGAGGTCCTTTATGACATTTTGAAAACCTATCGAACGGATAAAAACGGCGCCGAACTGGAAATCAGTATTCTATTTCAGAACGGTCGAATCGGTCTGTTGCATTGCCCTAAATTTTATATAAAGATTAATGATGAAATGAAACGTCGTGTTACAGAGAGATTTGGGGATAATGCGTTTCGGTTATTGGCACTACCGTTTCATCCGGATCCTCCACCGGAACGAAAATGGCCTCGTAAAGAGTAAAAGGATTTGTTGTAGTCATGATTAAAACAAATGTAATGCGACTGTTTGATAATGAAGGAATTCCCTATCGTTCTGTGCATGTCAACGATGTTCATAATGAAGATTGGAGCAGCGTTCGAACCGCTACACTTCTCGGGATCGAACCGGATCAGATCTTTAAGACCTTGGTTTTAAGGGGAGATCTCCATCGTTTTCTCGTCTGCTGTATTCCTTCCAATCAGGAACTGGACTTAAAAAAAGTGGCCCAGGTATCTGCCGATAAAAAAGTGGAGATGATTCATGTCAAGGAGATCAAGGAGATAACAGGCTATATTCGTGGTGGATGTTCACCGATCGGCATGAAGAAAAAGTATCCAACCTATTTCGACGAAACTGTTCAACTTTTCAGCGAGATTTATATCAGTGCTGGTGCGCTTGATACCATGGTCGTACTTGCACCAGAACTTCTGCTCAAAATGACGGAAGCTGTAACCGCTGATATTACAAAATAAAAAATACAACTTTAAAAACAGATAGTTCTCGGACCGAATGACATACAAGTATTGATTATTGTATCTTCTAAATAGTTTATTTGGAAGATACAAACATTTATTAATTCTCCCACAATGAATGAAATACCGTTTACGCCTTGTGATTATGCGGATAGAATATTGCGAATCAATAGAACACCAAGCGCGACTCCAATAAAACCAAATGTATTTTGAACAGTAAATCCCAGACAGGCACGAACAATCGAGCCATTCATCAATAGAAAATGAAGTTCATACATATAGGTGGAAAAAGTGGTAAAGGCCCCGAAAAACCCGGTTAGAATAATAACACGTGTTTGAAGACTCCAATGTTCACGAATATGAAAGACTTCTGCTATTATACCAAAACAGAAACAGCCAATAACATTAATCAACATCGTTCCCCAAGGTTCCGGATGCTGGAAAAAACGAGAAATCAGCGATCCAAATCCAAATCTCGACAGAGTTCCAAGTCCTCCTGCAATAAAGAGTAATAAAAGATGGGTCAACATATTCATTTTATTGGGATATAACTTTCATTTTAGATTACTCAACGTATAAACGTGATACCTTTGTATAAACGTGATACCTTTTTGAAATCACCATTCATCATCGACCGTTTAAGGAAAATATAGTTTTTCGGCATAAAAATATAGTTTACCAAATAACTATTGTCGAATTGGTGTTTTCAAACAAATACATTTACAATTTGAGTTCGATATTTTTACAATTGCACGGAGGCAGGATCGCCTTCGATTCCGGGGGGATAGAAAGTATCCCCATTTTAAACATTCGTAGTAATCAACTACCAATTGATTATCAACTACCGAACAGCTTGTTTGAGTATTTTGGCAATATCTGTATTATCGATCATTCCTTTAAAGACATCGACATTGACTCCCACGACAGACGTATTGACTGGTAATGCAGTATGGGCTGTTGAAGTCCAGCCCAGGGCCGCTTTATTGTTAAAGCAACGTACAACTCCTACATTGAATGCGGTCGCACTGAATTTTTTGCCTTTAAACGATTTTTCGAAGGCGTCCTTGAGGGTGTTCTGTTCCTCTTCACTTAACAGCATGGGGTCATCTTTTTTACCACTAAAGAGCATACCGAAGTTTTCCGTAACAAGAACCTTGGCATCGTCAAATGAAACATCTTTTTTCTTCTGATTATATAAAGACGTCAGTTTTTCTTTAAAAGCATCGATAGAACATTTTTGATAGTTCAGACGTTCGATATAGGATTTATATCCTGTTCCGGCGAATCCTAGGGAGAGACCGCCCGTTTCATGGTCGCCGGTAACGACAATCATGGTATCTTCCGGATGCTTCGCCATAAAATCACGGGCCAGTTTAATTGACTTGTCGAACTCGATAATTTCCCATAATACGGACGCTGCATCATTGGCATGGCACATCCAATCGATTTTTCCTCCTTCGACCATCATGAAGAAGCCTTTTGGATTATCGAGAAGTTCAATTCCTTTTTGGGTATACTCGGCGAGTGAAAGAATCTCCGGAACCTCCGAGGACGATTGTACTCCGACACCATAATGCCGCGTGCGAACAGCCTGATTGTCTATCGCATATGGAAGGGCTCCACTTTTCTGGCAGACAATTACTTTACCGGCATTGGACTTGAGATTCATAATCGCCTTGGGGTCATGAAGGACGGTGTATCCTTTTTTCGTGGCGAGATCGTAGATATTTCCCTTAAAATTAACGCTCTTGGTATTATCCTGTTCGTCAATGGCACCACCTCCGAAATAATCGAAGGAGGAATTGATTAAATCAAGACCGAGTTCGTAATAATTACTACGACTGACATTATGACCATAAAACGACGCCGGTGTCGCATGGTTCAAGGTAACACTGGTTACAATACCGACTTTATGGCCCGCATCGCGTGCCACTTCCGCTATTGAAACCAAATTTCTTTTTCCGGTAGTATCCACTCCCACCTGATGACTTTTGGTCTTTTCACCACAAGCTATTGCGGTTCCGCTCGCCGCCGAGTCCGTTATAAACGAATCGGAACAGCGCGTTGTCGTTAAAACCTGATTCGGAAGTGTATTTAGATAAAGGGGAGGCTGGCCTGATTTCTGTAGAAATTCATCGGCCATCATACGCTGGGGTATCGAAAAACCGTCTCCAATAAATAAAAATACGTATTTTACAGGCTTTACCTCTTCGGCCCCCAATAAAAGCGGACTAAAGAAAAATACCGTCATACATAACAGTGTCAACAAATTTCGAAGCTTCATTTCAATCCTTCATAAATAATTATAAACAGTTGGAGGATAGTTCAAAACGGCCTATCCCATACGGGTACAACAACACCTATATATTATATTCTGAAAGTTTAGAGATTCAACCTACTGGTATAAAAATGGATTTCATGGTAAAATGATTATATTTTAATAACAGTTTACAGTTGTTCGTGGTATTTCCTTTTTCAATCGGGAACAAAAAAGCCTGTAAATACCCGAATATTATTGCTAAATTTATTGTAAAAGGTGATTTTTTGAATCGACTTAAATAATTTAATCCGGTTGTTTTTATGAAAAAAGTAAACACAAATGGTTGTATTTCCCTTCGAAATGTTAAAGTCAACAATTTGAAGTCGGTCAATCTGGATATACCCTATGACCAACTGATAGCATTCTGTGGTTTGAGTGGTAGCGGGAAGAGCAGTTTGGCTATTGATACGCTGTATGCCGAAGGTCAGCGGAGGTATATTGAGAGTTTTTCCGCCTATACCCGGCAATTTTTGGAAAAATTGGATAAACCGGACGTGGAGCGAATAGAAGGTATTCAGCCTGCAATTGCGGTTACTTCACGTCCCTTGACTCAATTCTGCCGTTCTACAGTCGGTACGACAACCGAAACAAGCGATTATTTACGTCTTCTCTTTTCCAAAATTGGCCAGGTCTATTGCCGTTGCTGTGGCCGGGAAGTCAAACGGGATTCTCCAGACTCTATTCTTGAATCATTTAAGAAAATTAAAGAGGGTACCCGTATTATGGTCGCCTTTACACCGCCTGTTGAGAGTTTTCGTGCAAAACAACAGACCGATTTTGAATCGGAATGGCGCGAATCCGGATTTTTACGCGTTATCGTCCAAGGCAATTCCTATCGTCTCGACGAGGGGGGGATTCCACTCGAAAAATTCGCTGCCGCACGACTCCTCTATCTCGCCGATATCCCTCTTCAGGAAGAAGACCTCTATAGTACTCAAAAAACATCTGCTGTAACCGATACCGATTCTGCCGATAATGAAGATAATGTAAATGGAGACGAATCCGATAATTTTGAAACAATAGATAATAACGAATCGGAAACATCCGAAGATGAATCTCCAGATTCATCAGATCCATTGGAAAATTCTGAAATATCGGAGTCTTCGGAAACGAATGACGAGGAATACAAACAGTCAAATCATTTGTTGACGTTATCCATGGACGAGAATACCTTGGTTCGTAACTATCTTAAAAAGAGCGAAGCACTCCGGAAATCGGGAGGACCGCCCCCACTTTTCTTCGTTGTGGATCGGATAACCGCTGGTAAAACGAAGGAGGAACGTGTCCGGGAATCATTGGAAACCGCGTTTCAATATGGTTCTTCCCAATGCTGGATCTTTTGTGAAGGAACACATTTTCTGGAGGGTTCTATAAACGGTTTCCCGACAAAATCGGATGATGGTGAAGTCAAAATAGGCCATCATTATGATATCGATGGTGAATTATGGACTCTGTTTGGATTCAGTCGAAAATTAAGCTGTGAAGATTGCGGTATTGAATATCCCACTCTGGAACCAAAATTATTCAGTTTCAACAGTCCCTTGGGGGCATGTCCTTTTTGTGAAGGATTTGGAAATATTATGGTTCTGAACAAAGAGGCCATTTTCAATCGTAATAAATCACTAAAAGAAGGGGCCATTATTCCATGGAACAGCAGTTCCTATCAGCACAAAAAAAACGAACTTCTAACCAAGGCGGAACAATATGGAATACGAATCGAGGTACCTTTTAAAGATCTGACGGAAGAAGAACGGGATTTCGTTATCAAGGGAAATAACGATTTTGAAGGTCTTGATGGTTTCTTTATACGCCTTCAGCGACAAAAATACAAAATGCACATTCGGGTATTTTTGAGTCGTTGGCGTCATTATCACACCTGTCCGATCTGTAATGGAACACGTTTACGTCAGGAAGCGCTTGCCGTCCGTTTGGGGGCAAATTGTCCGCCGCACAAGGAAACGTCGGATTCGATAACGAACGAGAAAATTTCGGACGAGAAAATTTCATCGGAAGAAAATACCCCTCAATATTTTAATATTCATGATTTTTCCTCCATGCCCATTTCAGACTTGATTAACGTTATTGATCATCTGATTTTAACCGATTGGCAGTGCAAGCTCGGTAACGACTCCTTGACACAGGTTCGAAACAGACTTCAATATCTCAAGGAGGTGGGACTCGGGTATTTGACCTTGGATCGTCCGCTTAAAACTCTCAGTGAAGGCGAACAGCGTCGTGTTTGCCTGACTTCCGTTTTGGGATCCACTTTAGTCGACGTACTTTATGTCCTGGACGAACCATCCATTGGCCTTCATCCTTTCGATATTCAGAAGTTACTGAAATCGATTCTGCGACTTCGAGATCGCGGTAATACCGTTGTTGTGGTCGAGCACGAAGAATCGATATTAAAAGCCGCCGACCGAATCGTGGAAATAGGACCGGAGGCGGGGGCCGGTGGTGGTCAAATCGTGTTCGAAGGTACCTATGATGAAATCTATCATTCGGAAAAAAGTCTAACCGGAAGTTATCTCTCCGGAAGAAGAACGGGGGGGGCTTCCTGTAAACGTCGTTTTCTTGACAAGGGATTCCTTGAATTAACTGATGCGTCTGGTTATAATCTTAAACATGTGAACGCCATATTTCCCCTGGGGGTTCTCTGCCTGGTCACCGGAATTAGCGGAGCGGGTAAGAGTTCTCTCGTTCAGGAAACGTTATATCCCGCCATATGTGCCAAATTGGGACGGGAATCTGCCGATGGTTTACCCTATGGAGAAATTCTCGGTGTCGAAAATATCGATGATGTTATGCTCGTCGATCAGAGTCCGATCGGACGTTCTCCTCGTTCGAATCCGGTAACCTATTTGAAAATTTTCGACGATATCAGAAATCTTTTTGCGGATATGCCTTTGGCCCGATCAAGAAATTATAACGCCGGTTATTTTAGTTTTAATGTCGATGGCGGACGATGTAATACCTGTAAAGGCGAAGGTTATATTGTTGTTGATATGCAGTTTATGGCTGATACCTATATGAAATGTCCGCAGTGTAATGGACGACGATATCAACGGGAAATTTTAGACGTCCTTTATCGAGGTAGAAATATATCCGAAGTTTTGAATATGACCGTTCGGGAAGCGTTTACTTTCTTCCGTGGTCAAACAAAAATACAGCAGAAGCTCAAACGGTTAATGGAGGTGGGTCTTGACTATCTTCAGTTGGGGCAGCCGGCCAATACGTTGTCCGGTGGGGAATCGCAGCGATTAAAACTGGTTTCCGCTCTAGCCAATGTCCGCAAGGGAAAATGTCTGTTTATCATGGACGAACCGACAACAGGTCTCCATTTCGCCGATGTTGTTCAACTGATAGACAGTTTCGACGCCCTAATCAATACGGGTCATTCCCTGATTGTTGTCGAACATAATGTGCAAATGATGAAGGCTGCCGACTATATCGTTGACTTGGGACCTGGTGCCGCAAATGAAGGTGGTTCTATCGTCGCCGAAGGTATGCCGGAAGAGATTATTCTCTGTCCGGAATCGAAAACCGGAGAAATACTTCGTCATTGTTTACCGAAAACAATACATTAAAAGTTCAAAAGGAACCGATATTCATGTCCGAAGTTTATGATTACGATACTGTTATCATCGGAGCCGGAATGTCCGGATTAGCTGCCGGTATACGTTTGGCTCAATATGATAAATCGGTCTGTATACTGGAAAAACATAGTATGATTGGAGGATTAAATTCCTTTTATCGACAGGGCAATCGGAATTTCGATGTCGGCCTGCACGCTATGACCAATTACACGCCAAAGGGAACTCGAACCGGACCTCTGTCACGAATTCTGCGTCATCTCCGTTTCTCCTGGGACGATCTCTCCTTGACTCAACAGTTGGGTTCTTCCATTGTCTTTCCCTCTATTGCCCTTGATTTTTCGAATAAACCGGAGGTCTTGGAGGAGGAAATACGATCGAAATTCCCCGACGAGGTTGACGGATACCGTAAAATGGTTGCCGGTTTGGTCGGTTACGATCAATTGGGAATGGGGACTGCCGGTGGTTCGGCTCGCGATTATGTTATGGAGCATATTAAAAATCCCTTGTTGGTCGATATGTTATTCTGTCCACTTCTTTATTACGGTGGATCACGGGCAAACGATATGGAGTTCGGACAATTCTGCATCATGTTTCGTGCCATTTTTTTGGAAGGTTTCGCACGTCCATTTCAGGGAGTTCGACACATTCTTCTTCAGATGCAGAAAAAGTTTAAAACTCTCGGTGGAGATCTACGTCTACGACAGGGTGTTAAACAAATTGTTTCGAAAAACAATATCGTTGAAAAAGTCATACTGGAAGACGGTTCTGAAATTGTCGCAAAACAGTTCCTCTCTTCCGCGGGCTGGCCGGAAACAATGAAATTGTGTAATCTGCCGGAAGCCATTCCACTCCTACCCGCCGGACAGCTCGGATTTATTGAAACAATTAGTGTGTTGAACTGTGACCCAAAAAAACTGGGACATCGTAAAACAATTGTTTTCTTCAACGATTCAAATTCCTTTTCCTATGAAAAACCGGATTCGCTCGTCGATCTCCGTAGCGGTGTTATTTGTTCTCCAAATAATTTCGACTATAAAGAATCGTTGGGGGAAGGAATCATTCGGATAACGGCCCTGGCAAATTACGACCAATGGAAGGCGCTCTCCGAAAAAGAATACCATCTTCAGAAATTGAAATGGTATGAAAAATCATTAGCGGCGGCAGTCCGATTTGTCCCCGATTTCCGCACAAATATTGTACAGAACGATATGTTTACGCCATTAACCATAAAACGCTTTACGGGAAGGGAAAATGGCGCTATTTACGGAACAGCCAAAAAAAAATACGATGGTTTAACCCCTTTAAACAATCTGTTCGTCTGCGGAACAGATCAAGGAATGCTCGGTATCGTTGGGGCCATTGTCAGTGGTATTACAATTGCCAACCGATATATTCTCAATGAATGACTCTCTTAACAAGATATACTCCAGGACGGAATGATATTGTCTTTCTGGGGACGCAAATATCTCGTCCCCGTACTCCAAAACAGGCGTTTCACCTGTTTTGAAAAAAGGAGATTTAAACGACCTTGTGTATATTAGTCAACCAGCCATTCGACCAATTTACGGACTTCTTCCTGATAGGCGGAATTGGAGACAAATCCATGGGGATCATTACAGCTTCCGCACAGAACGACTTTATGATCTTTAACACCGGCAAGTCCGAAGAAACCTCCTATCTGTTGTGCGACCTTCTCGTATTCAGTTGCAGGTCCATTCCCGAACGACAGAGTAACCCCCATTTTTTTGGATTTCGTTTCCCGAGGGGGTTTTGATGGATTAAAAAGAAAATACAAACGATCTATCAGTGTCTTTACGGTTCCGGGTACATTGCCAAAATAGATGGGGGATACAAACAAAATGGCGTCATATTCGAGAAGCCGCGTATACATGGCCGATGCATCGTCTTTGGTAATACAGATATCGGTCTGTTTACAGGAATTACATGCCAGACAGGGAGTTATTTTCCGATCCCGTATCGTGAATATTTCCGCTTCATGTCCCGCTTTTCGAATCTCCTGTTCCATAAATTCCGCAATACAGTCACAGTTGGCTTTTATTCGCTGACTGCCACTGATTATCATTACTTTTTTAGTCATTTTTTATTCTCCTGAAATTTTTATAGTTCCTTTTACCAAAAAACCTTGTATAAATCTCTTTTCCATTATAACAATATCTGTTCTGATTTTAAAGTTCCCCCCTTCCAAATTTACACTATTTCATAATTTGAAAACTAATTTCGAGTTTTTATGATATCAGGTCTTGTTATCGTTCAAGATTGAAATAAAATTATATTACCCTAATATCAACAAGATATACTGTACGACGTTATAATTTCGGCATTTCCTGGGAGCGCGGACGTCTCGTCCGCATACTCCAAAACTGGCTTCTCGCCTGTTTTGAAAAATAGACTTTTATAACGACCTTGAGTATACTTTTACTGTTTTAGCTATTAACACTGGATACCAACAGGAGAATCGTGAAATGAAAATCTTGACACCTCCACCCACCTTGGATCAGGAGCCTTTTTCACCGTTTCGAACGGTCCTTCATTGTTCCGAAAATCATACGTTCGAGACAATGAAGAAGAACAGGACGATTATGGCTCGCCCTTTTGTGAAATGGGCGGGCGGTAAAGGTCAGATTTTAGAAATTATTCGAGAAATGTATCCGGAAGGATTGGGGAAAAATATTCGGAAATATGCGGAGCCTTTCGTCGGCGGCGGGGCCGTTCTATTCGATATCCTTAACTTCTTCGACCTGGATGCCGTTTATATTTCCGACTCCAATTGGGAACTAATGAATACATACGTCGAAATTAGAGATCATGTCGATCAAATTATCGATAAACTCTATCAACTGCAAAACGAATATCTGCCTCTGGACGACAATAGGCGTAAAGTCTTTTATTATCACAAACGTGATCGATTCAATGAAATAAAGAGTAAAAAAAATCCTTCCGATAATACGGAAAATGCCGTTCTATTTTTATTTCTTAATCGGACCTGTTTTAACGGCTTGTATCGGGTCAATAAAACAAATTGTTTTAATGTTCCTATTGGTTCCTATAAAAAACCGGTCCTATGCAATGCGGAGAATTTAGCAAACGTCTCCATGAAACTCAAAAATGTAATTATTACAGCATCCGATTATCACGATTCCGAAGCTTTTATCGATAAAGAAACCTTCGTCTATTTTGATCCACCCTATCGTCCCTTAAATGCCACGTCCTGTTTCACTTCCTATACCGAGAAGGTATTTACCGATGAAGATCAAACAGCGCTTGCGGAATACGTTCAGGTCTTGAATCGTAAAGGGGCCTTTATTATGGTTAGTAATTCCGACCCAAAAAATACCGACCCGGAAGATAAATTTTTTGAAGTTCGATATGATTCACAAGAGATACACCATTTAACGGCAATGCGTATGATTAATAGTAAAGCGGACTCCCGGGGACATGTTGATGAATTACTGATATTAAATTACAGGCGTGACATTGAAAATGGGTAATATTTGAGAGAGGGGAATGTTCACAAGAAAGGTTTTTGAGAGAGTACACGGCCTTTTTCAAAAACCTTCGCGCAAATACGGGAAATGACCATAAATTAGAGTATCCCGAAGGGAGGCCCACCTTGGAATCGAACAGATTGAGGAAACCATTGGTCTACTTCCTGTAGCCGTTCCAATGGATGTTTTCTTTGGAAGACAGATATTTTATCTGTATCTTCCCCTCCAAAAAAATCATTGATTGGATATTGAATTTGATTTACTGGTTCCTATGTACGAAAAAGATACAAACATCAGTTTATGTCTGCATTTAAGAAGACTATATATTCTGGTATTCCATGTTTCATATACAAAAACGATTCCAGGATACCAAAATGAAAGTTACATTCTAAACTATTGACCTTAAAAGGAGATTTTTAATGAAACGTCTGTTACTAATGTTTTTGATATTATGGTCTATTGTCATTTCCGGGCAGAGGGTCTATGGAAAAGACCATTATGTACCGGAACCAAAACCGATAAAATCCGATATTGAAATCACCGCATTTTATTATCCGGGAACGGATCAGATGGCAGAATGGGATATGGTTCGTATGACACTTCCGCGAATCAAGCCCCTTTTAGGTTGGTATGACGAAGGAAATCCGGAGGTAATTGACTGGCAAATCAAATGGGCTGTCGAACATGGTATTTCCACTTTTTTTGTCGACTGGTACTGGAACAAGGGCGAACGTCGTCTGGAACATTGGGTTCAGGGATTCTACAAGGCGCGATATCGTTCCTGTCTCAAATGGGCTGTAATGTGGGCCAATCACAACGAAAAGGGAGCTCATTCCGAAGACGACCTGCACAAGGTCACTCAATTTTGGCTTGAAAATTATTTTAAAACACCAGAATACTATCGTATTGATGATAAACCGGTAGTCATTATCTACAATGATTCCAATATAGACAACGATATTATAGCGGAGGCGGAAGCCAGGGGCGAAACACTTAAGCCGGGTGAAGGAATACAGCGCGGACTATCAATTATTAACAATGAAGTCAAAAAAGCGGGACTAAAAGGTGTCTATTTCATTGCCGTCTATCACGGGCAATATAATTCGGTAAAACTTCAGTCGATACAAAAGGCAGGATTCGATGCTACAGTCGTCTATAATTACAGTATGGCGGCCTATTGGAATATAAAGGAAACGGAACGGGAAGGACTTCCCAAAATATTTCCGTTCGAATATGTTACCAAAACAAATGCGAACCAATGGTCCAGGCGACTCAAGATGAATTCACTTCCATTTTTCCCTGTTATCGGAACGGGCTGGAACGATCAACCGCGCTCGTTTCAGGATTCTATAGTACTGTATGACAGGACTCCGGAGCAGTTTCGTACCGTTTGCGAAGAGGCCAAAACATTTTGTAAACAAAATGGAATCAATCGTATTACGATAGCCCCGATCAATGAATGGCAGGAAGGAACCTACATTGAACCGAACGAAGAATATGGTTTTAAAATGTACGATGTACTTCGAGACGTCTTCTGTGTAAAGCCCAAGGAAGGCTGGCCAAAAAATGTAACGCCCGGAGAACTCGGACTCGGTCCCTACGATTATCCAGAGACAAAACCAATGGCCCGGACAAGTTGGGAATTCAAAAATTCACCGGAAGGTTGGTATCGTCAGCCATACGGCACTGGAAATGTTGTGGCGGAAAACGGATGTCTCCGTTTCCGCAAATCTGCCGGATCCAGTATCAATCGCGCCGCCATTCGCACGGTCATTGAACCTTTTAACGCCTATAATTATCCCGTCTGTACTATTCGAATGAAAATCACTCCTCAAAAGACAAATGGATTGGAAGTCGGTCAAATTTTCTGGGGATCTACGAATTATCCGTTATTCGATAAAAATCTGGCGATTTCTATCGATAATTCGGTGATGTTTCCGGTAAAGGCGGATGGACTGTTTCATGAATATCAAATATCAATGAAGGAGACTCCATTCTGGCGGGGAATGATTAATCATCTCTGGTTCAATCCTGTCAATTACCCCCATGATTATGTTGAAATTGATTATATCCGATTTCAGTCAAAATAAAGAATCAAATAAAGGATCAAATAATATAAAAACGGGAACTTCATGTTTATTCCAAGAGTTCGTCCAGATGATGAACTTCGAGAATTTCTTTAAACTTCTTCAGGGCACGAACGTATCGAACACTTGCGGTATTGGGGGAAAGATTCAGTTCTTCCGCCGTTTCACTATTACTCAACTGCTCGAAATGGCGTAATGATAGAATTTCTCGATCATTTTCGTTCAGTTCTTCCAGACATTCACGAATCCGAATAATTAGTTCCTGACGGCGTGCGGCAACCGACGGCGCCGTTAATTTTCCAACGAGAATTCCCGACATGGACAGGACATCGGATTGAAGACCATTCTGATTGTAAATAGAAACTTCTCGTGATACATTACGTTTCTGCGTTTGAAAATATCGTCGATGAAACATGATCAACTGTTGCCCGACAATCAAGCGTAGCCAGACAAGTGGGGAACCCTTGGGTTCCGATATTCGTCCGTTCATCTGACGATAGGCCTCCATAAACGTTTCCTGTAATATATCGTTCGAATCGATCTGATTTCGAATTTCAGGACGCAAACGTATTTCAATCATACGAAGAAGACGATCATGATATTCCTGAAACATTTTATCCAATTCCTGTCGAACTTGTTCTTCATGACATGGTTTCGGAGATTCGTTATTCGCCTCGACATTGGTTTTTTCTTCTTCCGACATTATTTTTGCCTCGTATGTCAAATTATCAATATGAACATATACAGCAAGACGTTAGAATACGGTCTTTTCTGAAAGTGCAGACGTCTCGTCTGCATACTCTGAAGCAGGTACCCTGCCTGTCTTGAAAAGAAGGAATTTAAAACGACCTGGAATATATATTATTTGTAACCATTCATGAACGATTTTGAAACCACAGAAACACGGATAAACACAGATAGTCTGCCGTAAAATACAAATTTTACAATAACAAACTAAACATTGTTATCTATTATAATAAATAATTTTATCATAAAAAAGTTTGTTTGCCAAAAAACTATCCGTAAAAATCAGTGTTATCCGTGGTTTCACTTTATATCCGTGAATGGTTACTATTATTTAGGGCACCATTACAATTTGAATCGAACAATTCTGCACCTTCTCTACCGTTTGAAAGCCAAGACGATTCGGCTTGGTTTTTGCGGAAGGATCATCTTTACCGACAATGGCTCTATTTTCTTTTAAGGTCAAACTTTTACCATCGCCATCCACAGCGGAAACCAGAGCACGAACGCCTTCCTTGCCCCCAATTGCAACGACCCAGGAACCATCCTTCGTTTCATTACATTCGATCTGATTTTCTGTTGTTATCAATGCGGATTCCATATTACCTTTTTTACCCGGAGCAAAAGTAATCGTATCCTTTATGGCAAACGCCCCGTTTTCCTCCTTGATATTGGGAAGAACATCCTTGAACTCCGATGGTACTTCACGATAATAATCGAATTTTCGATAGAGGGAATCAACCTCTTTAAGACCATAGGCTGCGGTATAATTGATTGTCATGGTATCATGATTGATCGAGAACTCTTTTTTAAGTACTTCTGCCTTGGCTGTCCGTCCATCGATCTGAAGGGAACCATTGATACGCGGAACAGAATGTCCGAAGGAATTGAGGAGTTCGCCGACATAACGATTTTTACTGAACGTTCGTTGTGTGTACACTTCCCCGCCCGGATCAAGAATCAAAGGTTCCGCCTTGACTTTCCCGCTTTTGAGAACAATATAACGAATGAGTGTAAACGAACCGATATCGTTATGATTGTGATTTTCATAGTTATTCCCCCCCTTCATGGTAACGGCCAAAACAGGTCCCTGATGATTCGGTTTTGGACGGCAAATTAAAATACCGGCATCGGCAAAATCGGTTCGTAATGGAAGCTCAATTTTGGTATCACCCAATACTTTTGATTCCGACGGTACTGTATATTTTGGATCAAAACAGAGAAATGCCATTGCCATAAAATCGGTCAGACCGATATGTTTGAACGCCCCTCTTTCTTCGTATTCGGATAGATGAAGGTCCAAAACACGGCTCATATAGGCAACATAAAAACTGGATGGAGAAGCATTGATGGGACAGTCAGCAAAAGCGGCAAAACGACCTCCGATTATTTCCATATTCGGACCAAACAAGGTACAAGCCTTGGTCAACGGCATGGAAAAGAAATTGACTTTATTATCTGTTGCTGCATTTACCAGAGCCCCCAAATAAATGAAATGACCATAACCGTAATTCCAGTAGGACATTCCTTCGCTGCAATAACCATCAGACGTAAAGCCTTTAAAGAAATAATTACGTGTATAATATTCAGCGGCGGCAATATACCAGGCACGTTCCTTCTTCGATTCACACAAAGAAAGGGCGGCACCCAGGGTTCCGGCATGACATACGGAATTCCAATTATTTGTACATCGAACCCACCATTGTAAATTGATATCCTTTTTGACCGACTTTATATAGGGCTCCAAAACACGTCGATTAACATTCTCTTTCATTAAAAGACGAACTTCCGGCGATAGTGATTCTCCCAGCCAGTTGTATAGAAGACCCATTGTGCATCCTATATTGGTACTAACGAGGTCGCTATAACAGGTTTTACCATCGTACACTTCCGCACCTCTGTCATGGGCAGGCAATATCCAGGAGGGATAATCGCAAAATCGACGAATCATCTCTTCTATTGCCGGAATAAATCTCTTTTTATTTTCGAAGAGTTCGGCGAGAACGAGAATATTCAATCGGCGTTGCCATTGTCCATATGCGTTCTGGTACATATCGCGGTTACCCGTTACAAAGAATTTTTTATAGAGTTCTTCCGGAAGATCGTTTATCGGCCGCTTCAAATATTTTTCGGCTTCGGTGATATATGATTTTCCAACAGACATTGCCAAAATGGGTGCCCAGGTCTTGCGATCTGAAAAAGGAGCTCCGAACGTTGTTGGTCCTTCCGTTAAACAGGATTCGATTTCGGCGGCACGTTTTTCGATAACCGTATTTTCGCTCTTTAAATCGGCCGATGCTTGTCCAGCTATCGTCATTAGAATTACATACACAATAAAGTATAATCCAAAATACTTCCATTGACAGGTTTTCATAAATTTCATTCCTTTATTCGAGTTTCATTGTACTACACAGGTATTACATAAATCATCAACATTTATTTTCGGCGATGGGCCAAATTTTTCGTAATATTTTCAAGAGTCAAAAAAGCTGGACTGTCTTTTGGGAAAAAGGACAAGGCGTCCAATGCTTTTTGAATATACAGATGAACATATTGATTGCATTGATCCAGATCCCACAGAGACATAAACGTTAATTTACCCTGTTTCGCGTCTTTTCCTGGCGTTTTTCCCAATTCTTCTGCCGTTGCTGTTTGATCGAGAATATCATCGGTAATTTGAAACACCATACCAAAAGCATCTCCGAACAATTCCAAGTATCCGAATTGTTTGGAATCGGCATTTGCGATACAGGCTCCCATCAGGAGGGCGGCATTAATAATGGCGGCTGTTTTTCGTCTGTGAATTCGCAGGAGGAGTTCCTCTTTTTGGTCCATGGTGAAATCGGAAACAAACGTGATTCCGGTAGAATCCAAATCATCCTGTTGACCGGCAACCATTCCCAAGGGACCTGCCGCATGCGCCAAAATCTTCGAACAACAACGAGCCGTTTGTGGATCGTCAACATACTGTGCTATCGTCTCAAACGCAAGTGATTGCAAGGCATCGCCTGCCAAAATGGCTGTTGCATAACCAAATTTAATATGAGAAGTGGGTTGTCCACGACGAAGAACATCATCATCCATTGCCGGCAAATCGTCATGTATTAAAGAATAGGTATGAATCATTTCCACGGCTGCGGCTACTGGCAACGCTTTTAAACAATCTCCTCCGCACAATTTCGTACTTAATAAAGTCAAAAGAGGACGAAGGCGTTTACCACCATTTTCTAAAAGACTATAATCAATAGCCTGCTGTAATTTAGGAGGACAATACGGACCTAAATTGGAAAAACGAGGAAGTTCCAAATTAAAATCCTTGAGAAGTTGTTGTTGATATTCTTCCATATTCGAAACCTTTATTATTTTTTCCGGCAATCAAAATTCTCCAGTATCAAAAAAACAGGGGGATTTTAGTCTTCATTTGGAAAATTCATATTATTAACAGAACTCTCTTTATTAACAGAACTCTCTTGAGGAGTATGACGAATTTGACTGACCACGTTCCTCCCTGGAACTTCCTCTGCCGACTGAAAATCTTCCAAACACACTTTCTCCAAAAGAGGCATACCCGATTCATCTATCGATTTTAGGAGTTCGATCTTTTGTTTTGCTCCTGACAATAGCGTTGTACAGTGTCTCAACAATCGGATTCCTTCTTCATACCGTTCTAATGATATCTGAAGATCCAAATCACCTTTCTCTAAAAGCATGGCGATCTGTTCCAGACGATGTATTGACTCTTCGAATGTTTGATTTTCATCCGTATTTTTACTCGAAACCATTTGCATATCCCAATAATATAATTCCGTTATTTATTTCATATCTATTGTTCTATCATTACGTTAATGGAAATTATACCAGACAAAGACAAGGAATACAAGAGAGCATTGTATTTTAGAAAAACTTAATGTTAAAATTCCATATAATTGGTACTATTATTTTAATATATTGCGGGACGTTATCAATTCGGCATTTCCTGGGAGCACAGATGTCTCGTCCGTAACCTCAAAGCAGGCGTCCCGTCTTTTTTGGAAAACGGAACTTTATAACGGTCCCGAGTATAAATTAACATCCAACAGGAATATGGTATAATAGTAATAATAACGATAAAACACATCTGAATTGTGATTCCAACTTTTTTGTATCCTGGTTTTTACATAGAAAAAATAGTAACCGTTCACGGATATAAAGTGAAACCATGGATATAAAGTGAAACCATGGATAACACTGATTTTCACGAATAGTTTTTTGGCAAACAAAATTTTTATGATAAAATTATGTATTATAATAGATAAAAATGTTTAGTTTGTTATTGTAAAATATTATATTTTACGGCAGACTATCTGTATTTATCCGTGATATCCGTGGTTTCAAAATCGTTCGTGAATGGTTACAAAAAATATTTTAAGACAGACGCCATAATTTTTATTTTCCGGGATTCTTAATATTGACAACAGTAAAAAACAACATATAATAGATTGGTACTATATTCTTAATAACCAAGAATGGAGTATTTTTTGCGCTCATAGCTCAATTGGATAGAGCAACGGATTTCTAATCCGTAGGTTGAGGGTTCGATTCCCCCTGGGCGTATTGATACTATTTCACAGATACCGTATTTTACGGCACTTTCTTTTAAATTCCGCCCATTTTCTTAATGTTTTTTAATCAAAAAATACCCCGAGGTGCCCAAAAGGTACCCACTGTATGATTATGTTTTGCGGAATTGAGGGTGATTTCATTCGAGTTCATTTGATTTCATTTGTTTCATTCGATTTCATTCGTTTCATTCGTTTCATTCGTTTCATTCGTTTCATTCGTTTTCATTCGATTTCATTCGATTTCATTCGATTTCATTCGTTTCATTCGATTTCATTCGACTAGTGCGCCCCAAAAAATCTACCTGATTTGGAACGACTTTCAACCGAAATCTTCTCTCTCTGTTGGCCAACTTCAAAAAATATTTTCAAAAAAGTTAAAATACCACCGTTTCTCCCGTCGTCTGACCTCTGCCCAGAAACGCCTCAAATTCGCCCCATGTCGTCTCAGTCTCCCTCCAATCGTAAAAGAGCTCAACCTCCCCCACCCTTCACAAACGTTACCCAACGCTCGAAAAAGGAGTCGGAAAATAAAAAGATATTTGGGAAAAGAAAATAATTTTTGACACGTTTGGAAGAAATTTTACGCTTTAATAGTAAAGGGTTTCGTGTCGGTTTTAAAAAATGCGAAAATAAATGATTATTTTATCGCAAATAAGCTCAAAATAACGATTATAAATAACATAAAGGCTATTTTCATTTTTTTGTATAAGGGTGTGACAGAGGCTGTCCAAACATATTGGCGTAAAAAAATGCTTATATAATCCTTGATATTATGCGACAGGAAACTGTATTGAAAATAATGATGTTAACAAGAATTATAATTTGTTTTAATAAAAGTCACATATATATTATATGTTATTATAAATATTTTTTGTTATTTTTAATAACAAAAAATTCCCAATATTAATAAAATTATGGTAAATAACGAAGAAATTTCTTGACAAACTTCATTAGATTGATTAAGATATGAATATAGTATTTTGTAGTAAAAATTTTAAAGTAAATTGCGCACAATAAATTGTGTACGCTGTTTTATAAATTTTGAAAAAATGATTAAAGAGGGTTCTTGAAACCTTTCAGACGAGCAGTTAGAGTATCAAATTATGGACCGTTTGTATTTTATGAAAATTTTGGATTTAACAATTGCCTCATTGGTTCCCGATCATAATACGATATGGAGTTTTCGTGAAAAGTTCAAAGGACACAATTTGACAAAGAAAAATAACGAGACGGATTATGGTGATAAGGATCCTATAACGGCAGATAGTCAATACAAATTTATCCGTGATTTTACGTTGACAACGCCAAGTGTTCATGATAGTGTGAACATATATTTGAAGATATAACCAATTGGATGAAAAAGCTGATGATTCGCACAGTTGGACTTGCCCGAGCAGAGGTAAAAATAGATCTGATCAATATTGGTTACAATATGTTTCGGTTCATTACCTTGAAAAAAATGCAAGCCGGAACTGAAAATGGGGAGATACTACGCCCTTTTGGTATTAAAAGACCATAAGAAGTGTAATAATGGGGTAAAAATACGTGAATATAGCCGGGACAATCATAAATTTAAAAAATAAGTCGTGCTATTCAAAAAATTTGGAATACGTGACTTTTGAAAAAAAACGGGACGTTTCTGGAATCCGCTAAACATATACAATGTAATGTTCATCTTTATAGATAGTAGTTTTCTTTATGAGATGGATAGGATAAAACATTGATAAAAATATACAGATGATAGAATCATTCGCATCCTAAGAAAGTGTAAATCAGTTGTAGAATACAATATGAGATAATAGTATAATGTATGATATTGAATCAATAATCAAGATCTTAAGAACTTATAGAAACGAGTTTTCTAATGAAATTGAGCATCTTCAGGAACTTCAAATATCCTTAGCCAATAATAATATTCTGGTAACGAATGCAGGTCCTATGAATTCTGGAAAAAGTTCATTGTTAAACGCTATCATGGGGAAACGGGATGTATTTAAAACAGGAGATATTCGCGAAACAAAGCTAAATAGAGCTGAACTTTGGCAAAAAAAGATTGAACTTGTCGATACGCCTGGTTGTACCTCTACTAACGATAGTGATCGTAAAGAAGCTTTTAAAGCATTCATGGAAGCTGATTTGATACTTTTTGTTCATAATCTGTCTCTTGGTGGTATTGATAAACAAGAACTTGAAGTATTAAAATATCTTCAAAATTTATATAGTATTTCCGAGTTTCAAAAGCGGACGATTATTGTATTTTCACGTTTGGATGAAGTAGGAATTGATGATGAAGTAATTCAAAGAAATACAAACGAATGTGAAGAACTTATTCGTAGTAATCTTAAAGTAGACTTACAATATTTTCGTACTTCCACAAAAAGGTATTTTACAGGAGTGGAAAAACTAAAAAAAGAAGGAGGAATTACAAATTCCATTTTAGGAAATATAGGGATTGAAGTATGGAGATGGGGAGAAAAATCAAGTAAATTAATAAACCTCAGTGGTATTCTTAAGCTAAGAGAATTTATACAAAACCAAAAAATACAATTGGAAAAAAGAGGAGAGACACAAATCGGAATAATTCTTAATCGTATTATCAAAAAGTTGAATGATAAATGCAGTAAATACCAAACGGACATTAAAACAAATTCATATAATTTAGACAAGAAACAAAAAGAAGCAATTGATGACTGGAATAATTCTTTGTCTATAATACAGTCTTTATGGGATGATTATATATCATACCTTTAAGGAAGAATTTACAGATAGTAAAGACTGGTTTGACGAAAACTCAATTGAATCTACCGTTTCAATTCAGTATTCCGAAATGCCGGGAATGGTATGGGTTGATACGCCAGGTTTTGGTGCCATAGAAAAAAAAGCAATTGATATTCGTCCTCTCGAAGAAATTGCCAAGGAATATGTTAAATATGCCGATTTAGTGATATTTCTTGCAAATTCCGCATCTCCTGGAAATCAAGATGAAATTAAAGCTTACGAAGGTCTTTATCATGCTGGAAAAAAAGCTCTGGCCATTCTCACTCGCTCTGATACGACAAATGAAGATATTGACGACAATGGTAATCTAGTCAATAAACGAGTTCCAAAGGACGCAAAAAGGCGTAACGACCAAGAAAAATATCTATTGACTGAATTGTCAAATCTTGGTGTTCCCAAAAAGGATTGTTCTGCCATTAGTATTTCCACGTTACTTGCAGAAGAAGCTGTGGATGAACAGGACAGTGAAAAGTGGGTAGGAAGTAATATAGGAATTCTACTAAGAAAAATTGGCGATATAATTAGTAGTCAACAAATATTGTCTCTAAAACAAAAAGGGCCCTCAGAACAATTGTTGCAATGCCTTGACAGAATTATTGACAATACGAAAGACGAAAATGATAAGTCTATTTCACTACAAATACTTTTAAAAAGTATTTCCAATATAAAAGATGAAATGAAAAAGAAATACGACGAATTGAATCCATCTGGTCATTTAACCCGCGAGATTATTGAAAATATTGTTGCCCAAATCCGCAGGAGAATATGTAAACTGGTAGAATCAAAAGCAAACACAAGTAGTGAATTGTCCGATATTTCTCTTGATTCATTGAGTACTCATATTGTAGATACTTTCAATGAACAATTAACGTATGAAGTCAAAAACATAATTGGAGAATACCATAAAGCAGAACGAAAGTTCGATATACGAGGTATAAACACGACGATAAAAAGGGAATACAAGGAATACACCCAAACCTATGATGTCCCCTATTCGGTAAAACGAAGTCCTGAGGGAATAATTGAAAATATAAAAGGTTTTTTTGGCAAAACATATTATACAACAAAAACACGTTCAGAAACGAAACAATTCAAAATTGACAATGGTTTTGATACTCAGTCGGCAATTCAGCAATTGACAGATTCTCTTCAAGATACGCTCATTCAAAATATAAGGGCTGAATTGAGTGAGTTAAGAGAAAAATTTTTCGGAGGTGGAATTCAAAAACTTGAACAGCTTGTTAAGGAGATACATTCTGTTATTCAAAATGTTGAAATTTTACGAAATAAGATCGTACAAGAAATAGAACAGGTTTCTCGTTAATTAAAAGATTTGATATGAAACAAAATATCCATACAATAATCGTAAAAGCCACTACAGTATGTAATTTGAGTTGTCAATACTGTTCCGCACACTCTCCTGGGAGTACTGCAAAATTTATAGATCCAAATACGATAATAGCCTTGTTTAAGGAATTACTCAATTCCGATTGTCATGAACCGTCTTTCAAAATGATATGGCACGGGGGAGAGCCGACATTGTATTCGTCGGAAAAGGCCGACTATGTAATGGATGAAATATCCACTTTGGTCGATTTGTATCATACAAATGTATCATTTACAATACAATCCAATGGAGTTTTTTTGCCTTCTTCATGGATGACTTTAATTCATAAATATAATATCAGACCGGGAATATCTATTGATGGTCCGGAACATATTCATAACCAGATAAGAAAGAAACTATCTGGAGAAGGTTCGTATAAGGATGTCATGGAAACAATTCGTATCCTAAAGGAGAATGAATGTTTCCCTGCATTGCTTGCTGTTATAGATGACAGACATAATGGTCAAGTAACTTCTTTTATGGATTGGTTGCAAGAAGTAGATTTGGCAATAAAATTAAATCCTTGTTATATATGTAATGGGAAAAATGGTGAAATATTTTCGACAAAGTACTTTAAGTTTTTACGTGAAATATATGAAAATACTATAGAAAGACACTATTTTGGTGAAATAGCACCGATCAATTGGATGATCAAAGGAATACTTTATAACGATCCTCCTATGGAGTGTTTTTATCGAAATGAATGTCAGGAGAAATACCTTTCAATTGATACAGACGGTCGTTTATCGGCCTGTGGACGTTTGTTAGATAATGGGTATTCTTATGGTCTTTTTACTGGAAATAATCTTCAGGAATTACTTTCTCATGATATATTTCCCAAGACAAAAACAGACGTATTATCGAAATGGACTCCGGTTGACTTTTCGAATAATATGGAAAAGCCTTTTGGTTGTCAAAACATCTGTTCAGCATTACGGATACTACATCATACAAATATTTCTGAGTATGTAAAAGATTTAACTGATTTTTATTACTACTTAAAAAACGATGGGTTATTACTCTTAAAAAAAGGACTTCTCTTAGAAAAAGATCAAATCAAAGCAGAGCTAACGGAAGCAGAGAATATGTTGAATGATTTTAATCAATTGTGGAGTACGGAAGAATGAATTTGGTAGATTTTCTCATAATCAATACACACCGTCAATTTGATTCATTCCGTAATTCAACTGGAGATTGGCTTGGGATACACTACCTTTCATCTTTTTTAAGTGAAAATGGATTTCAAACGTTTTCATTTGCGGGCTATATTCATGAAGTACCAGCAATACTTGAAGAATATATGGATAAGCATGGTGTTCGGGTAGTGGGACTTTCTTGTGATTACGAGAATCAAACGGAGGTGACCGAACTCGTCAGATATATAAAAGATAAATGGAATGTCCCTGTTATTATAGGAGGACCTCAATCTTTTGAACTTGGCGAACAATTTTTAAGAGAAACTGGCGCTAATTTAGTTGTCTATGGTGAAGGAGAGTTGACGACATTGGAAGTTCTTTCTTCGTTATTGGAATACGGTCCTTCATTCCACGACATTCTTGGTATAAAATTTATCAATGACGATGATAAGTTTGTTATGACCTCTCCCCGTCCACTCATTAAAAATTTAGATTTACTACCTTACCCCAACGAAATGTATGTATTAGGAACATTGTTTCGGAGACATTCCGCTTCATTTTTAACGGGACGAGGTGTCCTTTTTCATGTGCCTTTTGTTTTGAAGGAGGTATGACCAAAGGGGTAAGGTGGCGTTCTGTCGAAAATGTGATAAATGAAATAAAGAAAGTACTTTCAAACCATCCGGAAATAAAATATATCCTTTTTACAGATGACACCTTTACCATTGATTTGACAAGAGTTCGTGATTTTTGTCGTGAATTTAAAAAACTTCGAACTCAATATAAATTCAGTTGGTATTGTGAGGGACATGTTCGAACTCTCTACAAAGATCCCACCATTATTGCAGAAATGGTTGATGCTGGTATGGTTAGTCTCCAAATCGGTATTGAGTCCGGTTGCAATGAAATTCTTGCCGCCTATAATAAGGAAACGACGGTCGAAATGATCGAAAAAGTCGTTCGAGATGCTTATTCCGCTAACTTGTATCAAATATGGGGAAATATAATTTTGGGTGGAGCTATGGAGACACGAGAACGAATCAAACGAAATGTTGAATTTGTCAAATATTTACATCGTCTTGCCCCTGGTATGCTCAATATTGAATTTATTTATTATTGGCCCTTGCCAGGAACCAAGATTACAAAGGAACCTGACACATATCAAATGAAAATCGTTGATGCAAAATCATATTCTTCAAGAATGGATTTTCCCGTGGTTGAATTCGAAGATATTTCCCCCGAAGAACTATGTAATATCAGAACGGATATAACAAAAGAATTACGTTCTGCCATGTTAGAACTCGTTCCGAATATTTCACTCGAAAGAGGTGTTCAAATGGTTCATCATTTGCAATTTGCAAAAGGAGTTGGAAACTGGCTTTTACTCATTAACGATAATTTTGAGTTTTCTACCTTTTTCCAACTCCTTGATATTGGAGCGACAGTATTACTTCGCGATATAGATCCGAGTGAACTTGATTTTTATCACCCACTGAGAACATATCGCCCTGAACAATTCGATGTTAATCGAAATATTATTTATCATGGTAAAAGTATGTCCGTACAAGAATCTCAAATTATCATAGGTTCTGCAGGAAAAATGACCGTATGTTCGTTATGGAAAAAACTCCATACATATTTTGAATGTAAAGTACAATTTACGGATTGTCTCCGTAATCTGGAACAACGACGTTTGTTAACATTTTCTAAATATTAAGAGGTATACAATGGAATCTGATACAATTCTTTCGTGTCGCAAAACTTTTGAAAGATATGCAAATGAAATTTATGATATCGCAAAGTCATATAATAATGCTACAATTAATGCAAAATTTAATTCGTTTATGGCCTTAATGAAATCTCGTTTTGATGATTTTAATCCAAAAATCACTATTTATGGGATTTATAACGCTGGTAAAAGTACCCTTGTCAACGGCTTGACAGGTCGTGACCAAGCACCAGTGGCTGATGTTCCGACTACCGACAAAATTATACCTTATAAATGGAATGAATATACTATTTATGATACCCCGGGTATAAATGCCCCAATAGAACATGAAAGCCTCTCCAAAAAACACATTGCTGAATCCGATGTTATTCTATTCGTACTTGACACTGAAGGTGCTTTCAATTTCGGGAAGAATTATCGAGAATTAACTGAAATTGTCGAAAGCCGTAAACAAGTTCTCATTGTTCTCAATAACAAATCCGGTTATGATATCAAGAAGGAAGATGGACAAAGGGAATTGGCTAAAATAGTCAATCATATTTATGAAGATTTTTCTGAAATGTATGTTTCATCACATGGCAATATCCAAGATAAATTTTCTATTATAATCGTAAATGCAAAATTGGCATTTAAGGCCCGGTGTTCGATTGATATCGATGACCAAAAAAGAGAAAAGTTTCTTGAAGCAAGCAATATTAAGGAACTTGAAATGGCTATTGTTAATGAATATGCAAAAGTTAACAGTTTTTCCATTTTAAAACAACTGGAGAAAGGGCTTCTTGATTGCGTGGAAATCCTGAGATCTCATTTAGAAAATTGTAGAAAGCAGTTATCAAATAAAGATGGAACGATGGATTTGCTACTAAAAGAACATGACCAAATTTTAAATAAATGTGAAGGTGAGATAAATCGTAACAGTCGTAATATTGAGAACCTGATATATAATTGTTTGGAAAACGTACAAAGTGCCGAATCCATTAATGAAAATATACTTGAAATTATCGAAAAATGGTATAACCAAGTCGCCGAATATACACAATCTGAACTGCAAAATTTTCAAAGAAAACACAAAAGCGTTGCAGATAAAAGTCTTATAATTAAACCAAATATATTTCAGACTCATAACAGTCTTGTTCCTGTAGATCTGAAAAGTGATGAATATTCGTCAAACAATTCTATTGTAACACAAAATAATAAAGACCGCAATCTATCAGATGCACAATATAGCGATTCGACTCAAAATTGTATTAAGGGTATGGTTGGAGGTGAAGTAGCAACGTTGGCAGCAAGAGGCTTATTACCAATGACACGTATGTTACCTCTTGTTGGTATTCCTTTAGCTAAATTATTGGCAGTTGCAATACCAGCAATTATACCTTTTGTTCTTGTATATAGTATGTTCGGCAAAAGTAATAAAGAAAAAGAAGAGGAACAGAAACGACAAATGTTGGATGCTCAATATAAAGAACAACTTATAAAATTACAGGTGGAACAGCATCAGAAAGAAATATTAAAAGAAAAAGCAAAAACACTTGTAATGAATTGTGAAAATGAAATATTAAATTCTGTTCGTAAATATATTGACGAAAGTTTCAGTCCTTTGTTACAAAATGAAGAACTGGTAGCTAAACAACATTCGGAAGAAGATGAAAAAGTCGTCTCCGATTCACGCAAGCTTTTTCAATTAAAAGACAATGTTACAAGGCTTATGTCACAATACTAATAATACATTATAAACTCTGGAAAAAATGGAGAATTTCCTTGTTAATATATTAAGTGTATTGCGCTATTCCATTTTTCCAAAAACAAAAAAGACCCCGCTTTACCAAATTGTAATAAGGGGTCTTCGTTATTTAGTATTTAATCTTCCTTCGGTAGGCCCGTATTATTATCGGTTTCGTCCTTTTTAGCAGGGTCATGAAGCGCATTTATAGTGTTGATCTGTGTTTGGGCATTGAGATAGGGATAGACGTTCATGGTCTGTAAAATGTCTGAATGGCGAGCCAATGTTTGCACCGTTTTCGGATCGACTCCATTTAGAAAAAGGTTCGTAATGAATGAATGTATGGCGAAATCCATGAATGTCAGCAAAGTCGGCGTTGGAATCTTTGTACTTCAAAAAATCGGATTTAAGTCGCTCCATTTCTTCTTTCGGACTGGATAATTCCGCGATCCAGAAATTTCTTGCGCAGGTCAGATCATCTTTAAGCATTTTACTTGTTTTCCGTTCAATACCTCCACATACCTTCGAAATTGGAAATAGATATTCGTTCGGTTTGAAATGTCCCGCCAAAACTGGACAGGTGTATAAGCTATAAAAAGTAGAGAAGAAGTTCCCCATCATAACCGATATAATTTATGAAAGGAGATAAAAACTGGACTTTTGCAAAAAGCCGAAAGGTGTTATAATTTAGGGTGAACGGAGCCG
>CAYUAP010000007.1:0-9250 GCA_964442735.1 uncultured Planctomycetaceae bacterium
AGATAAAAATGTTTCGTTTGTTATTGTAAAATATTGTATTTTACGACAGACTATTAGTGTTTATCCGTGATATCCGTGGTTCCAAAATCGTTCGTAAATGGTTACTTTTATTGTTTCCGACTTTATTTTCAAGTCCGGAAACAATTGTTTTAAAGAAGTAACAGAGTGATGTTTAACGAAAGTGGTTATTCATCAGATGTTATGATCAATAGAAAATATTATACACGTCGAGTTGTTTGCCAACTTCGCTTGATTCGGCATATTCCACGTTGGACGTTGTTGCTTCTCCGTAACTTGTTCCCAAGCGTGAATTTCGTCCTCTTGTACGTCCTCTCTTTTTTTGGGTGGAATTTTGTTCCTGTTTTTTTTCGTAACGATAGACTCCAATGCTAATAGTTCCAATCTCTTCGTCGTGTCCTTTTCGTTTTGCAAGAGAATCATCTGATCTTGAAACGATAAAGGGACGATAAAACTGTCCCTTTGTCATCTCCTGACCAAGGTCGTTCAACTGTTTTTTATCCGTTTCGCTCAAATACTCTCCTTCTCCGAAAAAGCCTTGAATCATAACGAATTCGTTTCCATTGACCACATAATGACGGGCCTTGTCCAATGAAAGACAGGGGGCAAACTGATACACTCCATTTACTTCCTGGGACAGCGTATTGAGTCCGTCTACAAGAACACGTACACAGACGGCTTCCGGCGTATTATTTTTGAAATAAATACGATAGGTTTCACCATCTTTAAGCTCAAGGTGACATTCCTGTGCATCGTTAAAGGTCAACGGACGCTCGTAGTAATCGTTGGAGCCGGAATCCGATTTAACTCCGAAAAGAATCGGATAGGCGTAATTCGCCCGATTGAGTGGATGACGCAAGGTATCCCCTCCGGCAGTTTCCGAAGTCGATGAACTTTCGTTATTCGTTTGACCTTCGGTCGGACGTGTTACCCCGTCTTTCGGAGTCGTTGCCCCATCTTTCGGAGTCGTTACCGGTTGAACACTCGTCGGTTTTTCGCCTTCCGGGGTTCCTTGCGAGGAGTGTGTCTGTGTATCCGGTTTGGCTGTTGTTCCGGGTGATTCACTCTCTTTCACTTTACTGTTAGCAATATATTGAACAATATTATCTCCCTCAAAGATAATTACGAAATCGGTATCCTCTTCGGCCCATAGAAGTGTACTCAACGCAATACTTGTCACGATGACAAATAACCAAATTAATTTTTTCATGATCTGCATATGCCTTTCTGTATCCGACCGCGACCATACGGTGGATTGTTTACTGTGAACATTTTAATAAACCGGGGTTTGGCCCGACTCCTTTGAGAGTCCACGGCTTTTAAGCCGCAACATATAAAGGTGCCAGTAAAACCAATTTGGGATTGACCATCCCATTATTTAAGTTGTTCGAACGTCTCTTGCGAGACATAATGTATATTATAAACGACGACCAGTTTATCGCGAACTTCAGTTCCCTGATATCGTTCGAGCTTTGTTGTTTCACCATGACTGGAGATTCCAATACCGCCATTTCGGCTACCATTTGTACCTGTCTCGCGAATAATCGTACTGTCGTAAACAGCAATAGTAATCAATCCGAGTTGTGTGGTAAAGTTTTTTCGCGTAGCCAGAGCCTTGTCAGCGTCAACATAGACAAAGCGATACAAAAGATCGTCATTATTCATCTCGCCGGATAAATTGTAAAATCCGCAAATTTGTGCTTGATAGGGGAATTTCAACTTCTGTTGTTCCACCTGTTTCCTACCAAGTAATATCCAGGAAACGGCGTCATCCAAATCGACTCGCGGTGCGAATTCGACAAGCTCTTGAGAAGTGTTTTCTTGGATAACGACATTTTTTTTCACTCGTGTTGCGCGTTCATTCGGAACCGATTGTGAAATCGTATTGAGTCCATCGACCAGTACAGTTACAAACAGTGGATTTTCCTGCTTGTTTGTTATATTTATTGCGAACTGTCGTCCTTTGATCAATGGAATATAGTAATCTTTTCCGACCACTTTTCCCTTTATGGGGATATAAGCGCCATTCTCGTCCTGTATTACAAAAGAAACCTCCGAGGGTAGCGAGGAGTCGAGCATAGGATGGGTGGTCTGTGCGTTTTGGCGTGCCTTCTTCAGTATTTCGGAACGTTCCGCTTCTTCCCGGGTAATCAATCCACCGCCGGGGAGAACGTACAGATTGTTCTTTACCGGACCGGATTCCTGACGAACGGCATGCGAAACAGAATCCCATAAACTGAAACTGACCCCCAATTGCCCGACATCCGCTTCGGACAGAAACGCGGTTCCAGATCCGGACCCTATGTTCCTGTTCTGTTCCATATCAACCAGCTCAATATTGGTCAGAAGTCGGTTTTCTGTTAAAAGTTTCATTTTTCCGACAACCAGATAACGGATTTTTTCCCGTTCACAAGCCACTTTCATGGTATTGGTTCCCAACTCGTCTGCGGTAAATTGCTCCAGAATTTTACGTGTCTGATTTTCTGAAACGATTCCATAACGGGTACTGCCTCCGACTTGCGCCATATTCTGTAAACGACTGGACAATCGCTTCGCCATACTGCGGGCAAGTGTTCCAAATTCGGGCGATACTTCGGAGTCAAGTGAGGTAAATTCCGGAACCATGACGTCTCCCGGACCCGCTTGACGAATGGCAAAATCGATCTGATCCACCTCGTTATCGATCATTTCCTTGAGACGACGTGCTTTCAGACGTAATACAAATTTGTCTGCAATGGCATCCATATTGAGAAGGATCGGCTCCTGTAATTTCATGCCCACTTCGGTTGAGGAAACGGTCTTTACCTTTGTTTGTACGTAACGGAAGAGTTCGTCCAAATTGAGTTCCTGATTTCCATCTTCGTCCGCATTTCCACGAAGTGCTTCTGTCAGCCAGTATGTAAAGAGTGAATGTCGGCGTTCTTTCCAAAGCCAGCTTTCCTGTCCTGCATCACTACTTGCAAAAGTTGCGACCCGGGGTGCCTGATCAAATTCCTTTGCCATGACTCCCGCATCCAATATCTGTGAAGAGAGTCCGCTCTTCGCCGTTCCGGAAAAACAGGTGTCCAGAACGAGCAGGGTACAGGACGAACGGGAAAGCTCCAGTCTCTCCCGTATCCATTTCATTGGAATTGTTGTCTTTTCGAAATTCTTCCGTGAAAAATCGATCATCGGAAGACAAAGTTCTCCTCGATCATTTTTAATTCCGTGTCCTGCAAGATAGAGTATCGCTATTTCTCCCGATTTCAACTCTGTAATCCACGTCTCAATTTTCTTCTCGATATAACCCTTGATTTTTCCGGGCGTTTTTCGTTCTTCCGCAGTTACTTCCGTTGTCATGTCAATGACCGATTGCAAGACTCCTCCATAATCGTTGGTAAAAATACTTCCCAACTCTGTGACATCATTTTTTGCATAGTCGAGAGGACTGGCAGTATAATCTTCCAGACTGACCAGAAGAACCTTTAATTTGGCTTCCGTTGTTTTATAATCGTCTGCCGCGTAAACGTCCAACAATCCGAAGACCGTCAAAAAAATCATCAAAATAACCGTCTTCGCAATCCATAATCTTGTTTTTATAATTCGTAATATATCTTGATTCATCAATTTTCCTTTTCGTTGTTTCGCTGTTTGTCCGACTGAAACAAATTCGGTAAATATGTTCCGTACACTGGTTTCATTCGTATTATCCCGACTTCCTGGCAGAAACGTTTTTCTGATTCATGAAGTCGGAAGAGGTCGAGCCCGAGACGAGTCCGAGACGAGCCCGAATACTTGGAGGACCTGCTATAAAAACATTCAGAGGGGAGACACACATACCGCGTAGATACCGTGTCAATACCGTATAGCTACCGTATTGACATCCGACTCCCACAGTTCGGGTAATCACGGACCCATTAAGATAAACGGAGCCCAATAGTACGGATGTTCCCATTCCGGATTGAGTTTACCGGACCGGAGCAGTCGACGTGCTTTTTGCAGTTTTTGAGCTGTTTGGCCATCATTCGGGCTGTTCATGGCATCGTTGGTAAACTGTGAAATGAGAATGGTTCCGGCCTCATCGTTTACCGACCATTCTGTGGTAACGACATTTGTTGCTCCGGATGTTTGGAATCCACGACAGATCGACCAGGTTCCTTCGCCGCGCTGATTTGCTCCAGCGTTCGTTTCACAAGCACTCAAAATTGCAAGATTACACGAATGAAGGTCGAGTCCAAACATCTCGCTGAACGTTAGAAAACCATCGTCGTCCTGATTGTCCGCACTTTCGCCCGGAGACAAAACCATTGCGGCAAATGCACCGCCATTACGATTGTCCGCGATTCCGTGACATGCCAAATGTACTATCGATTTTCCACTGACATTCTTCTTCAACAGTCCCTCCGTTGCATCCCCTGAAAGAAGTTGTGAACAGTCAAAGTTTTTAAGAACACTTCGTTCCTTAATCGTATTACTTTCCACTTTTGAAAAGGGGAGTATCTCGAAGTCTTTGATATTCAGGTAGTTCAACTGATTCTGAACGCCCCAGGACGTACCCTCTTTAGTCACTTTGTCATATAGTGGATTCCCAAGGGTCAGAATCGAGGTGGTCGTGTTCTTCTTGCGAAGTGTCAGATTATACCAAATTGACGCGGCGGGTGAATAGAGTGTTGCCGGGGATGCGTCCAACAGATACTTCGGTTTACCCGTAGTCGGTTTTTCTATGACAAGCATTTCGAACGGAACTTTTGTCAACGCCGCGTCCGGAAGAAGTAAAATACGTTCCTGTGCAAACGCTATGTTGGCAATCTCCTGATTGGGAACGAGAATCGACCACAATGTGTAAAGTTTCTTCAAGGTTTCCGGCGAAAGTTCCTTCTTGTCAATGTCCGTTTCCTGATAGGCAAATTGTCCATTATCGTCCAGGAAGAGCTTTTCGCAACGTTCGACCGTCAGATTTCCCTCCCCGATTCCGAGTATATCGGCCTGTTCCTTGTTAATTGTCAACGAGAATACTTTTGGTTCGGAATATCCGGCCCCGTAAACGAACAGGAACGAATCTTTATCACCGAGAATATACTCCATTGCGATTGTTTTCGATTGTTCGAGTGCCTTTTGGACTTTTTCGAATGCAACAGGCAGCCGATCTTTTCCCAGAATATCGCGGAAGGCGGGCGATTCCGACCGAATTGCGTCCAGGGACGCGGCCACACGTTGACGGGCCTTGAGAACTTCCTGCGATTTGGCCTTCCAATCGTCGTTTAATTTATTGAACTCGTCCTGCAAGTTCGCAGGTATCGTATCTCCTTCAATTTTTTTCTCTGTACGGAACCGTCCAACTGCTTCCAGGGCGACATCGGCTATTTTCGATTTTTCCTTGAGTTCGGTATTTGCGTCAATGTCTTCTTTATGCAACTTGTCCGCCATCGTTTTATCCATATGGGCAAACAGATCGGTGTGTCCGGCATCCATCAGGTCCTGTAATCCTTGTGCACGGGACATTTCCATGGCAAGATACACTTCGTTCATGTCGTGCAAATATTTCTGTTGCAACTTTACCATATTAACATATAAATAGTAATTCTCCGCGAACATTTTCGCCCGGGTTTCGTCCGAGACTGCCGCTGTTTTACGTGCCTGACGTGAAAACTCAATACCCTTTTTAAAGTCGGCAAACGCCTTTTCCGGGAGATTCGAATCAAGATAACAGAGGGCTCGATTACCATAACAAGTTGTACGAAACTCCATGGAAAGATCTGCGCCTTGTTCAATTGCGGTAATCAGTCTGGAGTAGAGTGTTTCCGCTTCCGCATATTTCCCCTGGTCATCATAAAGCATAGCCAGATTGTTCATGGAGATCAGCGTACTCGGATGATCTTTTCCCAGCGTTCGCTCGCGAATTTTTAGTGTTTCCTTATAGAGCGGTTCCGCTGCCGTATAGTTGCCTTGGGCACTATAAAGTCCCGCCAGATTGTTTATGAAGTTCAGCGTATCCGGATGCTCTTTGCCAAGTTTTCGTTCGCTAATTTCCAGTATTTCCTTCAAAAGCGGTTCCGCTTCCGCATACTTCCCTTGAGCCTTATAAAGCATAGCCAGATTGTTCATGGAACCCAATGTATCCGGATGCTCTTTGCCAAGTTTTTGTTCGCTAATTTCCAGTGTTTCCTTCAAAAGCGGTTCCGCTTCCGCATACTTTCCTTGACTATTGTAAAGTCCCGCCAGATTGTTCATGGAGGTCAGTGTATCCGGATGCTCTTTGCCAAATTTTTGTTCGCGAATATTTAGAGTCTCTTTATAAAGCGGTTCCGCTTCCGCATACTTCCCTTGATGGTGGTAAAGTAACGCCAGATTGTTCATGGAGGTTAGAATACTAGGATTGTCTTTCTCAAGTTTTTGTTCGCTAATTTTCAGCGTTTTTTTCAAAAGAAGTTCCGCTTCCACATACTTCCCTTGGGCTTGGTAAAGTAAAGCCAGATTGTTCATAAAAGATAATCTATTCGGATTCTCTTTGTCCAGCGTTCGCTCGCTAATATTTATTGTTTCCTTGAAAATTGATTCCGCTTCCGTATACTTCCCTTGGGCTTTATAAAGTAAAGCCAGATTGTTCATGGATATCTGTGTATTCTGATGCTCTTTTCCAAGTTTTTGTTCACGAATTTTTAGAGTCTCTTTATAAAGCGGTTCCGCTTCCGCATACTTCCCTTGGACTCTGTAAAGTTCCGCCAGATTGTTCATATAGGTCAGCGTACTAAGATGTTCTTTACTAAATTTTTGTTCGCTAATTTTTAGAGTCTCTTTATAAAGCGATTCCGCTTCTGCATACTTCCCTTGGACTCTGTAAAGTTCCGCCAGATTGTTCATATAGGTCAGCGTACTAAGATGTTCTTTACTAAATTTTTGTTCGCTAATTTTTAGAGTCTCTTTATAAAGCGATTCCGCTTCCGCATACTTCCCCTGGGCTTGATAAAGTGAAGCCAGATTGTTCATGTAGGTCAGCGTACTAAGATGTTCTTTACTAAATTTTTGTTCGCTAATTTTTAAAGTCTCTTTATAAAGCGGTTCCGCTTCTGCATATTTCCCTTGGGCTTGATAAAGTAACGCCAGACAGCACATGGAGCGTAGCGTACTTGGATCCTCATTACCTAACATTTGTTCGCGAATTTCCAGTGCCCGTTTACAAAGTGGTACTGCTTTGTCGTACTCATCTTTATCCTTGTATACCACGGCAAGTTGGTTGAGATCCGTAGCGACTTCGACAGAATCGGTCCCAAATAATTGTTCCTCAATCTTTAAGCACAATTCCAGACATTCGACTGCTTTTCCATACATGGTTTTATTACGGTAGGCATTCCCGAGATTATATAATTTTACCGCAACTATTCCCTTGTCCATAAAATCAGATTTAACTTGACGAATCAATTCATCTGTTATTGTCAACACCTCGTCAATTTTGTCTTTCTCTATAAGTACAATCGCTTTTTCTGCTTCCCTTTTCCACTGTTGTAATTTCGGATTTTGAAGATCTTTAATATCCGCCAGATTTTGGCGTGCGGCAACTGTATCTTTGTGATCTTTTCCTAAAGTTTTTTCACGGAAGGTCAAGACTTCTTTATAAAGCGGTTCCGCTTCTGCATATTTCCCTTGGGCTTGATAAAGCATAGCCAGATTGTTCATGGAAGTCTGTGTACTCGGATCATCTTTTCCAAGTTTTTGTTCGCGAATTTCCAAAACACGTTTACAAAGTAGTACAGCCTTGTCGTATTCACCTTTATCATTGTATGCAGCCGCAAGCTGGTTGAAAACCGCAGTGACCTCGACAGAATCGCCCCCAAATACTTATTCGTCAATCTTCAAGCACAATTCCAGACATTCAATTGCTTTTCCATACACGGTTTTATTACGGTAGACACAGCCCAAATCATATAGATTTCTCGCAACCTTCCCATTGTCCATAAAATCAGCTTTTGCTCGTCGAATCAATTCGTCTGTTATTGTCGACGCTTCGTCAATTTTACCTTCCATTATAAGTGCAATCGCTTTTTCTGCTTCCTTCTGCCACTGTTGAAATTTCGGATTTTGAAGATCTTTAAGATCTGCCAGATTTTGGCGTGCGATAATCGTTTCTTCGTGATCTTTTCCCAATGTTTCTTCCTTGATGGCTACAGATCGTTCCATTATCATTTGAGAAAGGTCGTACCTGCCTGCTTTGAAATATATGAGGATCAAGTTGTCAAGTATTTTTCCAAAGTTTGGGTCTTTACAGGCTTCCGTTTCGGAGGCTGCAAGAATCTTGTCGACGATTGGTTTGGCCGCGTCGAATTGGCCGGACTTCAGCAAGCTAATCGCTTGTGTTATGTCTGCTTTGTAACGCTCTATATCTTGCGCGAAAAGATCCGTAGCAAAAAAGATCGTGAAAACAATCGGAACAGTTAACGCTTTCAAATAATTCACCATAACTTCTCCCTTTTATTTATATTGGAGGTTTGAATTGTATCGTTACGACTCCTATTATTTTGTCGTAACTTTATTCACCTTTGAAAAAGTGATTTCATTTTATTGAAAGAGAAAAGCCGCGTCAATAGGTCGTGGCCCCTTTTTCGAAGGTGATCAAAAAAAATATCCGTTCTACTTCATTTTTTCGTTTAAAGGACTAAAAACTCTCAATTACCAAAGGTAATCGGAACAAAACTTAAAAAATAAAGTACTCCATCTGGACAAATGAAACATTTTCATTCCGACCAGCACTTTTCAAAATCGACAACAAACTTCAGAAAACTGATTTTATTCATGTCTCCCTATTAATAAAGTGGAAGGAAAATTTTGATTTTTGCAAAAAAACTTTTAAAAATTATATATTTTCTCAAAAAAATCCTTCCCGGACATAGGTTGGTAGCAAAAACAGGAAAGATATCATCACAAAACAGAACCAAAAAGGTCTGTTTTGTGGAAAAGGTGGTTAAACTTTACTTTTTTGAAAAAAAGGAATTTAAAACGGTGTAACCATTCACAAACGATTTTGGAACCAATGATATCACGGATAAATACTGCTTTATTTTACAAAATATAATAAAAAAAACAAATAATAATAAAAGCAATAAAAATAAAGATGAAGGCGTTACCGGAATCCCGGACATCCCGAACAGTCACAGACTGCCTATTGTAGAATATCGTCTATAGAATATCATCTATAGAATATCATCTATAGAATATCATCTTTAAAACACCTTCTACCGTCAAGTCGAGGATGAAGGCG
>CAYUAP010000007.1:9350-39198 GCA_964442735.1 uncultured Planctomycetaceae bacterium
ATAGAATATCATCTTTAAAACACCTTCTACCGTCAAGTCGAGGATGAAGGCGTTGTCGGAATCCCGAACATCCCGAACAGTCACAGACTGACTATTGTAGAATATCGTCTATAGAATATCATCTTTAAAACACCTTCTACCGTCAAGTCGAGGATGAAGGCGTTGCCGGAATTCCGGAACCGCAGGACTCCCGAACAGTCATCGGTCATCAGTCTAAAATGATTTTATTTTCGGTCCGCTTGAGGGATATAGGACGGTAGAGTCTGCGGAGCGTAAACAGGAGCGAATTGCGTTAGACGTTGAAGTCCTCCGGACATGGGCAGACTTAACATGTCGTCGCCCAATAACGGTTTTGCGTAACGAATGAACTCGTCCGAGACGTCGGATCCCGACGGCAGAATCCAATTTTTCGGGAAGGTCCGTTCACTATTGGCAACTTCCGAAAGCGGTACTTTGTCATATTGAACATTGTAGATAATGCCCGGCATACGGAGAATCGTAGACATGTAGCCCCCCTGATCCTTTGCGGCCAGTTCAACGGCCTTTTGTCCAACTCGATATGCTTCGTCCAAATCAACAGAGGAAGCATAGGCCATGGAATGACGCTGGTCAGTTCCCGCAACATTACAACGGGCAGCCCCTTTAACCGCTAATCCTTTACTGTTAAGATAATTGACAATCGTTTGCGCCACTGTAATTTTACTGGCTCCAAAAAGAGTGTGCCCAAAAGAATCTTTTACCGCCCCCACATCCCCGACATCAAAACCTTCACTAACAACAACCAGACATCGGCCCGTCTGCTTGAGCATGGCATTGACCTGATCGGCCATTTCCTCCAACGAACAATGCGATTCCGCTAAATAGACGAGAAGAGGCATCTTCCGTAAAGGGTCGGCCAAACGCGCTGCCGCAGGTATAAAACCAATTTTTCGTCCCATGGCCTGAAGTACCAGAACCGGATCGGCAGGACAAGATCCCTTGTTCTCTTCGTTGGCATATTGAACCGTGTGCATCCAGTATTTCGCTGTGGACGCGTAGCCGGGTGTATGGTCAATCAACTTGAAATTACTGTCACCAATATCATTATCAATCGTCTTTGGAATACCAATAGCCTGTAACGTTAATCCACGCTGTTCCGCTAATAGAGCTATTTTATTTGCGGTATCCATTGAATCGTTTCCACCGTTATAAAGAAAATAACCGACATTATGCGCTTTAAAAACATCGATAACACGCTCAAAATCCTCCGTCTGATGCGATTTCAATTTATATCGACAAGTGCCAATCGATCCGGCCACCGGAGTGTAACGCAACAGAGCAACCTCTTCCGGAGACTGATCGCTTAAATTAATCAGTTCTTCTTTTAAAACGCCTTCAATGCCATGTCGTGCTCCAAAAACAGTCCCAATACAGTCAAAATCACGAGCCGCCTCTATGACGCCACGCAAACTGCTGTTAATAACACAGGTCGGACCTCCGCTCTGCGCCACTACCAGATTTTTAGGATTGGCCATTCCATCTTCCTTTCTTTTAATTATCTATTTTATCATTAAATCGATTGTTTATGATTAAAATCCGAACGATCTTAACAGTTTACCAGAAAAATTTACTTTTGACAATCATTTTCTGAATAATAAAGCTGTTTCCTCAAGAAAATTTATATATAATAGCATATAATGTATTAGAGAAAACCCGGCGTATTTATCATTGACGAAAGCGAAAATCGTCGGCCCGGGTAAAGACACCCATTGGCGTTTCACAAAGAGGTATTAACATGGGAATTCGATTCTATTGTCCTAATGGTCATAAATTAAATGTCAAAGCCGAGTTGGCAGGAAAGATGGGAATCTGCCCCAAATGCGGAGTACATATGCTCATTCCCCTGACCAGTACGCGAATGTCCGGTGAAAAGAAAGGACACAAGACCGCAAATGATTCCCAAAAGTCTTTTGCGGACTCTCCAACTCCCGTGGAAGAAAAACAAGACGAAAATATCAATGTTCCTTTCTCCACCGATATTGATAATCGTAATAATATAAACAAAGAACACAACGATGTTCCTGTCCTTCAAACAGAAATCACTCCAACTAAAGTTATGGATAATATTGATATTACAGGCAATGTTAATATTATGGATAATGCCGAAATTACAGACAATATCGAAGTCATGGACAATCCGGGCTTGGAAGACAGTTCCAGTATTCCGATCGATTCGCATTTGACTTCCTATGGGACCGGATCCGAAGAACCTGTTTTACAAGAAAGTACAAAATATCCTCCGAATGTCCCGGAACCGGCTGTTTCCGAAACATCACAATCAGTCTCCAATTCACTCCTTTCCGACCCCAATGTGGTTTGGTATCTTCGGTCAGGCGATCAAACCTATGGGCCCGCAACCAGTCAGGTTATTCAATCCTGGATACGGGAAAAACGAATTGGCCCCACAATGCTCGTATGGCGAGCCGGATGGTCAACCTGGATCGAAGCACAAAACGCTTTTCCGGAATTGGAATCAATCTTTATTCCTTCCGCCCCTAAAGGACCGGCACCGCCAACAGTCCCTTCCGTTCAGGAATCAACCCCAATCGTCCAGACAAACGAACCTTCCGAAACTTTATTGGAACAAAAAAAAATAGAAAAAAAGAAAAAGGCAGGTCGCGATTTGGCAGTGGTCATTGTTCTTGTTATCCTGATTATTATTCTTGCAACAACCCTGTGTGTTATTCTGTTCGGCCAGAAAAAAGAAGAGCCCAAAAATACCGAAGCCAATCTGCTCTTCCAAAACACTTGCCCAATGGTAATAACTGATTCACGGAATGATTCGTTCACCTGATACTGTTCCTCCGGGAATCGCGGTACTCTTAAAATCAAACTCCTTAATGCTATGTTAAAATGTAACCGTTCACGGATATAAAGTGAAACCACGAATAACACTGATTATCACGGATTGTTTTTTTGGCAAACAAACTTTTTTATGATACAATTATTTATGATAACAGATAAAAATATTTAGTATGTTATTGGCAAACATTGTATTTTACGGCAGACTATCGGTGTTTATCCGTGATATCCGTGGTTCCAAAATCGTTCGTGAATGGTTACTGTTATATTATCTATAGTTTGTCGTGATACCTTGTCGTGAATTTCCGTGCAGCCTGTGTAAACAAGTGAATAACGGCTTTTGTCATTTCCTCTTGAGAAGGTATATTATAGGGTTTTTGCGGAATAACAATGAAGTCGTATCCGTTCGGCAATAAAGAGGCGCGGTTTCTGCGAAACGCATCGCGAATCAATCGCTTCCATCGATTCCGTAGAGGGGCCGCCCCCACTTTTTTTCCCACAGAAAGGCCCAAACGCGACCACTCTAAATCATTTGTACAACAAAAGACAAGAATAAAAGCATTTCGAGCCGAGCATCGGTATTTGTAAACGGACTCGAAATCCGATTTTTTTTTCAAACGTCTTTTTCGTCCAAAAGATTGGTCGAGCGGCCTTGAAGTGGAATCAGAAGAAAAAACATCAGGAGCACTATTCACTATTTATCTTTCCAGAGTTCGTCTTCCAGAGGGGTATTGCCATAATCTTTAGGAGCGGACCCCTTTTGCGCCATTAAACTGTTTAACGCGGCTTCAATACCAGCCGGATTGAGTCCGACAACCTTCTTGAACTCTTTTCCCCCGGAAAAGAAACGGACATCGGGAATTCCCTTTATGTTATATTCCGTGGCGATCGGCCGATTGGCATCCACATCGACTTTTGCAAATTTAACACCTTTATCTTTATTTTTAACGGCCATTTCTTCAAGTAACGGAGCCAGACGCTGACAAGGACCACACCATGTCGCGGTAAAATCGATAACCACCATCGGGTTATTGGTAATGAAATCAACGAATTCTTTTTCACCATTAATGACGACAACTTCCTTGGGAGTTCCCGGAACCTCCTCCTTGGAATTGGCAGTGGGAGCCGACGCCTCGTTAGCCGCTTTATCAGTATCCACTTTAGTATTAGTATCGATTTTGGCGGCCTTCGATTCCTCTTTTGACGGCTGACCACCCTCTTGAGGTTTCGGACTGCACCCCGATAGAAGAAAAGCCAAACCTATCATTAGAATGGAAAAATAAACGGTAAAGGAAGAAACATTCTTTTTCATAATAAAAACACCTTTCGTTGGGTTAATTGAAAACGGAGTTAATTGTTTATTTTGTTCTTAAAACTGTAATATACAGGACACTCAATTTGTCTCAATTATTTTCTGACGTTATTCCGAACTATACTTTAGGACGTTATAAATTCGGCATTTTCTGGAAGAGTGGACGTCTCGTCCACCTCCTCCCAAACAGGCGTCTCGCCTGTTTGGAAAAACAGACTTTTATAACAATCTTGAGTATACGGTTCTGTAAATATTGAAATACTCTATGTAAAATAATCGTTTCTGTTTGTCCTTCCTCATAATATGGTTCCATTGCCACGATATTCGACCGATTGTAACCATTTCTGAAGATAGTATTTATTTTACAGCATAATTTTATTTTACATTATAATTTTATTTTAACGTAAAGCAATCGATTCGTCCAGTCTTTTATTACGGGATCATGAAAAAAAAAACCAACTACGTATAGAATTATTCGATTTTCCAGGCGGTTACTCCTTTTGAATCGGTAATAACAAGGAATCGCCCGGATTGCCATTGAGCAATACAAAGTCCGGTTAATTCTCTACCATATTGAAAACGATCAAAACATTTTCCATTGGCGTCGAAGAAGAGGATAGTGCCATCGGCTAAAGGCACAAGCCACTCTCCTTTACCATCGCCATTAAGATCTCCGAAGGCGACACGTTCGATCTGTCGATTACGATTTAATTGAGTCAAAGGAGCGCGCCAGAGGATTTTACCATCTTCAGGAGACAACCCGGCAAGATAGAATTGATAGGGATCCACCTGCTCCAAAAAAGCAACCAGAGAGGTCATTTTTCCGTCAGGATTCTGCCCATAACCAAACCATACAATCGACATATTCTGATCGGCCGTAATTTCCTTGATACGTTTTCCCGTCTTTAAATCGTTGACAACAATATTACCTTTTGTAGTATCCGGCTGATTAAGTGCCAATAACCATCGCGATCCCTTTTCCGTCGTATAAATTCCGATTTGATAGGGTAATTTGAGCGATTCGTCCTGCCATAGTACTTTTTTCGTTTTTTCATCGACGGCGTAAACCCCTTGAACAAGAGGAGGCGTGTTTTTTGAATCTCCTATGAGAGAGATCAAAAGGTCCGAATCCCCGTCATTATTTATATCGATCAGTCGAATATCTGTAACCAATTGTTCACGAGTACGCGATAAATCAACAACCCCCTGATACTTGAAGTTGCCATCGTATCTCTGTAGTTTTTTCGATTCCACGAGCGAAGAAGCTATGAAATATCGTTTTCCATTACTTAAAACGGCAGTCCGTACAAAGGTAACCGACTCTTCCGCCCCAGGAATATTCGGATTAATTTTTTTGAGTAATTGACCTTTTGCGGAAATAACAGCAAGTTTACTTCCTTCACAAGGAATAACGAGCAGATCTTGATTGGATTCTTCATCGACAATCGAAGACTTGTTTTGTTTCACAAGAGGAAGTGGATTACTGGCATCGGGCAAGGAGTCAAGGTGCCACCATTCCTTTAATTTAAGCGTATCAGGTAAACGGCGCGGGAGCCATTCGGAGGCCCCTTCCTGAATGGAAGGATCCGGAGTGGTCCGGTAAAGATCATTAACATCAGAACTCTCCATATTAATCGTAAAACGACGCAGGTTTGTTTCGTATCGTACATATTCTTCATCATAAACATTCTTTCCGGCAAGAATATTCTCGAGTTGGGGCAGTACTTGCGGTTGAAGTAACATTGAAGAGGAAGCCCGATAATGTTTTTGAATGATTCCATCGGAACCGACAAGGAGCAAGGAAGGATACGATAATCGATTCAATAATGTATCTTTAATGGCCTCCTGATTTAAACAATATAAAGGAAGAGTACATTTGAGTTCACCATAGAGTCTTCGTATTTCTCCATCGCTGTATCGCTGTGGATTGGCAACACAAACAGAACAGAATTCAATAGCAGGATTTTCTTCCGTTTTTTTCATGATTCTTTCAATATCCCACATAAATTCCTGACAGATGCGTTTATTCTCGTCTTCAGGTGTATTATCCTGTTCTTTTGTTGTATTGGGAGGAATATTTTGAATACTATCGGTATGAGAGAGAAAATTCATATAATTCCAAAAAAAGAGGACATAACATTTACCTTTTGTGTTTGCGGGATTGACATTCGAAAATCCGGAAACCAGAGGACGAAGATTAATGTTGGGAAATGAATGCTTGAGGAAAAAGAGCGAAACCGTCGGAAATTTATCCACTTTCGTGAAATTTTTAAAAACGTCGGGAGAAATATTTTCCCCGACTTCCGGACTGAATTCAGATGGTTTAATCACAAAATCCTTTGGATTATCGGAAATTCTTCGTTCCGGAATTTCCAAAGTGAGCCGAACCATCCGTTCGACGTTTTCTTCGACAGAAATACTTTCAATAGGGAATTGTATGCGAACTAAAGTATTATTGGTTCTGCTAATCCATAGAATCCGTTTAACATTTTCTGTTTGAACTTCAATTCGATCACACAATTCCGCGTCGGGACTTTTTAAATCCTGATGTTTTGAGTCGGCACAGGCGGGATCAAGTAATTTCAATTCCGCATTGGTTGGCAGAAAAGTATTTAACGGTTTACGCGCCAGCATGAGAACAATCTGCGGAGGAACCCAGAAAAAATGGGAGGGAATTTTCAAATGCATGGCACTAGCCAGACAAGCGTCCGGATAAAGATCTTTTACAGATGCAATCAGATTGGGAGCATCCTTTTCCAAACAGATATTGGAATAGGTATTCCCCTGATGGATAAATCCATACATTTTTTTTCCATCGGAATAAAGACGTCCATCGTTTATTTTCAATTGAATTTGGGCCGGCTTTTGAAAGACAAGGGAACAAGGCCATCGATCAACGTATTTCTTTACATTTTCTCCAATCTTTTTTTCATAAACAGCTTCAATATGCGCATTATCCCAATAAACTTTACATTTGGCATAGGTGGCAACCATTTTATTGAGTATTTTTTGAGGATCCTGTTCCGCCCCATCAACAACATCTTTCAGAGGAGGGGCAAATTCCGTGGGCACCTGTGCCATTCTATCAGAAACAGAAGTGTTATCATCTGAAAATTTAGTATTTATTATTTTAACTTCCTTTGTTTTTTTACAACCGGTCAATAAAAACAATCCTGACAAGAGAATCAAACTCAAGAGGATAAAAGAAACCCGGCCCGGAATGTAACGACAATGGTTATACCAGAATTGTAACGCCTTTTTCCAATAGCGACGCCGGAAAAAAAACAATAAAAAATTTTCACTAATCAGATTCATTTTATTTATTCCATTTGCCGTCTCGTCTGGATTTTTACAGGGAGAATCATGCTCCCGGTTCTGTTTTTTCCGACTTTATTAATCTTGTAAATATTATTAATCTTGTAAATAATGGAAGAACAATAAAATTGCCCGTATTCCCAATTACTCTGGAACAGTCTCCATTATACATTATAAATTATATAAAATAAAGAGGTCTTTGAAAAGAAGATTTTTGTAAAAAAGGTCTGACTTTTAGAGTTAAAGATATAATAAGGCGTAAATACCGAAATTTTTGCCAGGATAAGACCTCGACCATATTAATAACAAGTGTATAATTATTTTGTAATCGGTACAAATTCTTCGAAAAGTCGAATCAGGAGACAGTCTTCGATTTTATAAACCCCCTATTAGGAGAGAGCAATGATGAAGAGACGTGAATTTTTCAAAAATACCGCGGTATTAACGGCGGCAACAGGCTTAACGGCCTCGTTTTGTGATGGACGGACTTTTGCAGACGCCCCCATAACCGTTCCCACGTATGCAGGCAAGACGGGAGATTCCCTGACCAAAAATTGGGGACAGGATCCAGTCGAACATTTTGCGACCTATTATCCCGATTTTGCAGATAATAATATTTTTATTCGTATGGATAATCAGGATTTGACCGTATACCGAACACAAGCGAATCAAAAATACCCCTATCTCTATCCATTGACAGGTCCCATTTCTCGCGTTTCGGTTACGTCGGAGTCGGCGCAACCCTGGCCGCATCATCGTTCCGTTTTTCTCGGACTCGATAAAGTTAATGGTGGTAATTATTGGCAGAACAGCAACAAGGACGGTCAGATCCTCAGTCAGGAACCTAAAATTGTTAAAGCAGAAAAAACTGTCGTCGAATTCACGGACCGATGCCTGTGGAAAAAGCCGGAACAAGAGGCCATTATTGAAGATAGAAGACACTACGTTCTCAATTGGCGTTGCAGTGATTATTATACCCTGGACCTGTTTTATGAAATGACTCCCCTCGTTGACGTCGAAGTCCAAAAAACCAATCACGGTTTTTATGGCGTTCGCGTGGAACAGGACCTCGCCCCTATCGGAGGAGGTAATATCCTCTCCAGTGAAGGTGGAAAAAGTGAAAAAGAAATGCTTGGTAAAGCCGCTAATTGGATCGCCTTCTTTGGTAAACGAAGATTCAATCCTCAAATAACCGAAGGTGTGGCGGTCTTCTCGCCTCCGACCGTTCCTTTTCCGAATACTCCCTTCGAAAAATGCCCCTGGTTCGTTCGTGATTATGGTAATATTTCACCGACTCCCTTCTTGTTCGGTGATGATAAATTCGTCTTTAAATTCCCACAAGGAAAAGTCATTAAAGCTGTCTATCGAATTGTTGTCTTCGCCGGAACACCGGCCGACGTCGAGTTGAATAAACTCTGGACTGAAATTTACGGCTGATGTTTTTGTATTCCAATGTTTATGTTAAAATTCACAAGACGTAAACAGACACGACGTCAACATATGCTCAAGATCGTTATAAAAGTCTATTTTCCAAATCAGGTGAAACGCCTGTTTTAGAGGATGCGGACGAAACATTCGTGCTCCCGGGAAATGCCGAATGTATAACGTCGTACTGTATACAAGGCGTCAATAATGTATTTTTTGAAGCCGCGAATAACACGATTATTGAGAATCTGTAAAGATTCTCAATATTCGTGGTACACTCAAGGTTGTTTTAAAATCCTTTTTCCAAAACAGGCGAGACGCCTGTTTTGGAGGATGCGGACGAGACGTCCGCGCTCCCGGGAAAAACGTCGTACAGTATAACAAGTAAAAATGATACCGATTAAGTAGAGAATCCCCCAATTCCCAACAAACAAATTTTTTCAGATTTTAAAAATAGGAACGATAATGCAAGAATCTAATGATTTTATTTCCGATTTTGGAGTAACGTTTGATGATGTCCTTCTTCAACCGCAGTACAGTAATGTCGTACCCGGGGAAGTAAATGTCCAGACTCGTTTAACGAACAATATTCAATTGAATATTCCGATTGTGAGTTCGCCAATGGATACGGTCACCGAACGTAAAATGGCTGTTGCGATAGCTCGTGAAGGAGGAATAGGATTCATTCACAAGAACCTCTCCATCGAAAAGCAGGCGGAGGAAGTAGCCCAGGTCAAACGAACAGCGAACGGTATTATTCGTAATCCTGCCACAGTACATCCGGATGTCATAGCAGAGAAAGCCCGTACTATAATGGAGCAACAAAATGTATCCGGAGTCCCCATTGTCGATAATGACAATAAATTAGTCGGAATTATAACGAAACGGGATCTTCGCTTTTTAGAGAACTGGGACCTTCCGGTGAAAGAGGTCATGACGTCAAAAGACCTTGTAACATCTGTAGGGCTTGTAACGCTTGAGCAAGCTGAAAAAATTTTAATGAAAAAAAAGGTGGAGAAACTTCTCCTTGTGGACGATAATAATAGATTAATGGGACTGATCACCATAAAGGACATTGATATGATGCGCCGTTACCCCCTTTCCTGTAAAGATAAAGAAGGGCGGTTACGAGTAGGTGCGGCGGTTGGAATCTTTGATTACGAACGCGTCGAAACCTTAATAGCGAAGGGAGTTGATGTTTTGATTGTTGATAGTGCCCATGGTCATTCGGCAAACATATTAGAGACCATCCGAACGATCAAAAAGCGCTGGGAAATAGATGTCATAGCGGGAAACGTAGCCACGGCGGAAGGTTGTAAAGCCTTAATAGAGGCGGGCGCGGACGCTGTTAAAGTGGGAATAGGTCCGGGTTCCATATGTACGACACGTATAATTAGTGGAGTCGGAGTTCCGCAGATAACGGCGATTCATCGCGCGGCCAGAGAGGCGTCCGAATCGGGTATTCCTGTTATTGCCGATGGCGGAATTCGTTTTTCGGGAGATATCGTTAAGTCGATAGCAGCAGGAGCCCATGTTGTAATGCTGGGAGGACTACTCGCCGGTTTGGAAGAAAGTCCGGGCGAGCCCTTCCTTTATCAGGGTCGATATTTCAAGACCTATCGTGGAATGGGATCGTTAGGAGCAATGGTACGCGGATCGAGTGACCGATATGGTCAGAAGAATCGTCCGGCAGGTAAATTGGTTCCGGAAGGAGTGGAAGGTCGAGTTCCCTTCAGGGGGAAATTGGGCCCGTACATCTATCAGATGGTCGGTGGTTTACGTGCAGGAATGGGCTATTGCGGAGCAGAAACAATCGAAGAATTGCATAAAAAAGCCAAATTTATTCGGATAACCCCAGCGGCCGTTCGCGAAAATCATCCGCACGATATCGCGATAACGCAGGAGGCTCCCAACTACAGTCAGGGAGACGAATCCGATTATAGTCGATAAAACGATTAATAATAAATCAATAGAAGCCTGCCATGGAAGGCAGGAAAAATACAAGTAAGGAGACTTGAATTATGAAAAAGCGGTTCGCCTTTTTTTCGAAAAGAACATTTGATGGCAGGAGTATTCTTTCTTGGACCGGAGCCAGTTTGCTCCTGGCGGCATTATGTGTGCCAGCGACCGTTTCCGCTCAAGATCAGGATCTTCCTATAGGAAATGGTAATACAACCATTTCTCTTTCAATGCCGGAACAGGGAGTTGGATTGTGGAAAAAACCGGAAATGAAAGGGACAAATACGACGACTTCACTTCGTTTCACTGATGTTGCAGCGGAAACGACAGCACCATCGTCGAATAATCCGGTTCGTTTAGTTAGCGGGAGCGATACCACCTTCCCGAAGACGACACAAAATCCGCTCTTTAAAACGCCTAATTCATCGTCATCGAGTACAGAAACAACTCCGCTTCCAAATACATTGGCTCCCATATCGACAATGCCAAAGACAACAGCCCCCAAGTCGAGCGTTAATACACAGACAACAGCCCCCAAGCCGAGCGTTAATACACAGGTGCCAACGCCTTCTTCGACTCCGACCCTTCCGTCTTTGCCGAAAAATACGGTTCCAATGTTACCGGATACCAATGCCCGAGTTGGTTCAGAAGTCAAACCTTTATCTTCTGTTACGCAACCGTCGAAAGAACAATCCGTACCATTGCAGTCCAAAACAGCCCCTGTAACTACACCGAATAGTCGGTTGGGATCGGCCTCCCCAATAGGAGATTCTCCATTATCGGCCGATAAAAACAAAATAGTGCCCATTGATATTAACAAGACCAAAAAACCCATGCCATCCAATTCGACACAATCGGTATTTACACGTGGTTCCTATAGTGACGATTGTCCGGATCCGAAGAGTCTTCCCGGTATTAAAGACCTCTCCTATAAAGTAACACCCAAACCCGGTATTTTCCCGGAAAGTTGTCCTTTACCGGATGAAAATTATAACCGGACTCCCCCGACCCCCATTGCGTTTACATGGAAAGCCTCGAACCTGTGCTATAAACCCCTCTATTTTGAGGATGTTCAGTTGGAACGATATGGTCATACCATTTCACCATGGCTCCAGCCCGCAATTTCACGTGTTCGTTTTTGGTTGACGATCCCTGTTCTCCCCTACCTGATGGGTGTCAATCCACCAAACGAATGTATTTATGACCTCGGGTATTATCGTCCCGGTAACTGTGCCCCCTATATGATGAATCCTGTTCCCATCTCCTTGAGAGCCGGTTTGATTGAGGCTGGTGTTATCGTTGGTGGTGTCTATCTGATTCCATAATACACTTTAGAATGTTATAAATTCAGCGTTTCCCGGGAGCGCGGACGTCTCGTCCGCATCCTCCAAAACAGGCGTCTCGCCTGTTTTGAAAAAAGGCATTGTGAACAGCCTTGAGTATAACAAACCACCCTCCTGTTTACAGAAGGGTATGATAAAATCTGCTATTTCAACAGACTGAACGGAAATGTGGAGTCTCGTACGTATCTCCATCAAACAAACATCTTTACAAAACAGGGGTCTCGCCTGTTTTGAAACAGGCATTGTGAACAGCCTTGAGTATAACAAACCTCCCTCCTGTTTATAGAAGGGGCTTGATCGTCTAATTCCGCACTAAATCTAAATCCTTGAGTATAACAAACCTCCCTCCTGTTTACAGAAGGGTATGATAAAATCTGCTATTTTAACAGACTGAACGGAAATGTGGAGTCTCGTACGTATCTCCATCAAACAAACATCTTTACAAAACAGGCGTCTCTATCAAAATTAAACAGGCCCTCTTTTAAACATGTGTCTCTGTCAAGCATTATCAGTTTGGTAACCGTTCACGGATATAAAGTGAAACCGGATAACACTGATTTTCATGGTTTGTTTTTTGATAAACAAACTTTTTTATGATAATATTATTTATGATAATATTATTTATGATAATAGATAAAAATGTTTCATTTGTTATTGTAAAATTTTGTTATGGTAAAATATTGTTTTTACGACAGACTATCTGTGTTTATCCGTGGTATCCGTGGTTCCAAAATCGTTCGTGAATGGTTGCCCGGATAACACTGATTTTCACGGATAGTTTTTTGGCAAACAAACTTTTTTATGGTAATATTATTTATGATAATAGATAAAAATGTTTCGTTTGTTATGGTAAAATTTTGTTATGGTAAAATATTGTTTTTTACGACAGACTATCTGTGTTTATCCGTGGTATCCGTGGTTCCAAAATCGTTCGTGAATGGTTGCCCGGATAACACTGATTTTCACGGATAGTTTTTTGGCAAACAAACTTTTTTATGGTAATATTATTTATGATAATAGATAAAAATGTTTCGTTTGTTATGGTAAAATTTTGTTATTGTAAAATATTGTTTTTTACGACAGACCATCTGTGTTTATCCGTGGTATCCGTGGTTCCAAAATCGTTCGTGAATGGTCACCCGGTTTGATTCACTCAAACACACAAACGTTTTATCATATTTTATAATAATAACTTGTCTATTTTAACTACCAGCCTGTGAACGATATACAAAAAACCTGTGATTTTACACCTCTGTACCATTTTTCAACTTGACAAAACTAAATTTTTCGTGTATCCTATTTGTATTCTGTATTGGGAGGTTTTTTGTGTGTTTTTCCGTTTTCGCCCGTAGCGAGCACGCCAAGGAAAAAACATTTCAATCCTTCCTGTTTTTATAACAGGATCTATATTGCAAATTATTAACACTATTATAGTGTTAATAATTTGCAGAAAACATGAATTGAGTATAGTGTGTTGGTTTGGGTTGAGAATGTATTCTCTAAAATATTATAATGATACATTTATAAGCCAATACAGTGTTTGAGTTTGCCAAAAGAAAATGTCACAATAATATCTTTGTTGGTTATTATTGTATTGAGTGCTTTATACTTATTACAACGAAAGGGAGTAGTTATGAACAAGTATAGTGTTTTATTGAAAGGGTATGGCAATAAACGAAGATTCGTTGCTTTTACACTTGTCGAACTTTTGGTTGTTATTGCTATTATAGGAATTTTAATTGCATTGCTTTTACCGGCAGTACAGGCGGCGCGCGAGGCGGCACGTCGTATGGAATGTACGAACAAGTTGAAACAGCTTGCTCTTGCCGTACAGAATTATCATGATGTCAATCATAAATTACCGAATAACAGGGGTGTAACATTTCAAACCCTTGCCGACGGAACTTTCAAACGATTTGACGTTCATTCCGTGTATCTTCCCATGTGTCCTTATTTAGAGCTTCAATCGATTTACGACGAGGGAACTAAAGGAACATGGGCGGGCTATGATACCATGCTTGGCGAAACACGTGAACCTTGGAAAAGAGTTATTCCGGCATTTTTATGCCCTAGTGAACCACGAACGGACAAAGAAGGTGGACATTCATTTTCGATTAGTGCCGGTGATTTTCCAGAAAAATTCAATACAGGCACAGCAAATACGCGAACTCCATTTCCGCATGCGGACCGCTGGAATAATTATGCCGCATTGACCGATGGTACATCCTCGACCATTCTGTTTTCCGAACGTGCGATTCGAAAAGACAAGAATGTTGTCAAAGGGGCCATGCTTCAGGCGGGAAGTACAGGAGTCTCGGATACGCAAACGGAATGTCAGCCTTATTATTGCAGTTTAACTCGAAATACAAGTGATTCGACGATGTATGATACGTCCAAGGGAACGTTAAGTACATGGGCTCCTGGCGATCGTTGGGGCGATTCCAGAGCGTATTGCACCTGTTTTTCTGAAATACTGCCTCCTAATTCACCTCAATGTGTATCCGCAAACTGGATGTCTATTTCTACGGCGTCAAGCTATCATAGTGGTGGAGTAAACTGTGCTCGTGCCGATGGTTCTGTCTCTTTTGTACCGGAGACGGTCAATTCGGTATTATCCGGGAGAACCTTTGACGAAAACTTGAAACCCATACAGTCTGGAAAATCGCCTTATGGTATCTGGGGGGCACTGGGGTCGATTAACGGTAATGAAACCGTTTCTTTATAAAGTGCTGTTTAATGTTTGTTTAATGCTGTCTGGAGATTTTACATTTTTGTCCATATTATCCAAGGAAATTTGAGGTTATTATGTCTTTACGAATGATACGTTGGTTAATGATGTGCTCTATTCTGGGTCTGTTATTCATTAACGGTTGCAATAAACAGCCGGAGGGATTTCCCAAACTCTATCCCTGTAAAATCACGGTGACCAAAGGAGCGGACCCCATTCCAAATGCTTCTGTCATGTTGTTTCCAGCCGGGGACTCAAAACTGGATGGAAATGTGGCTCTCCATGCAACAACAAATGAAAGTGGAGTGGCTGATATCCGAACTCAACTTAATACCTATAATGCTGTTGGAGTTCCGGAAGGCAAGTATTCTGTGGTTATTAAAAGCCCTTCCGGAATCGTTCATACGAAGTCGGATGAAGAACTCGGAGCAATGCAGGAAGCGGAAAAAACGGCCTATCTAAAAGAGATTGAGAAGAAGAAAAAATCTCAAAAAGACCTTGTTCCGCCTCTTTTTAGTAATCAGAATTCAACCCCGGTCGTTATAAACGTTTCAACGAGTGGAGTACAACAAACCATCGACGTTGACAAAAAATAAAAATTGTCATCTGAATCTATACTCAAGGTCGTTATCAATTCGGCCTTTCCCGGGTGCGTGGACGTCTCGTCCGTATCCTCAAAACAGGTGTCCCGCCTGTTTTGGAAAACGAAACTTTATTACGGCCCAGAGTATATCATATGATCTATCATTCTGATCTATCATAACGTTACCCTGCTCCTCTTTCCTAAAGAAATAATCAGGATTTTTCCTGATGTTTAGAGACAAGTCGTTAAAAAAGAGGTCTGTTATCGTCTCAAAACATGACCAAAAGAGGTCTGTCTTGTGGCGATACGGACGAGATGTCCACTGCTCCGGCCTGTCTGTCAAAATAAAAAATTTTTATCGTCTCTTCACTGTAAACAGCAGGAAAAATTTTTATCTCTATTATCCGATACGTTTTATTTTGGATATTCGATTTATCCATACTTTTAGTATTGTATAAAATAGGGAATTTAAAATTTTCAGTAAAATTTTCTGGAAAAGTCCGATAATTGATGTTATACTATTAAGAAGTATGAAGTAATTTCTGTTAGAGGGCATTCTATAAACCCGAATTTCCCAAAAATATGATTTGTTTAAGTATCGTATTTACAGGAGATACGACTGGCAGTCTGTATTTTCCAGAGGTTTTCGGAATGACCTTTATCTATAGACTGGTATTGGTTTGTAAAGAGAAGCAGGGGAGTTATACTGTACGACGTTATAAATTCAGCATTTCCTGGGAGCGTGGACGCCATGCCTGACGGCAGGCAGGTCTCGTCCGCATACTTTAAAACAGGCGTCTCGCCTGTTTTGAAAAATAGACTTTTATAACGACCTTGAGTATATCATTTACAATAACCCAAAATATAAAAGTTATAAACTGGCAGAGAGAGGTCGCATGAAATGTTGTACTGGCGAATTATTCTTGGAATTCCGTTAGTTGGGTTACTGATTTTGTTATGCTGGCTGGATGCGAACGCTCGTATTCCAGGACTCTATCTTTTACCCTGTTTTTTAGTCTGTGTCTATTTTATCTGTGACGAATTAATGGACCTGCTAAACGCGGGAGGGGTTTATCCTCGTCGATGGACGGTTTATTTAGGGGTCTTCTCCATGATGATCTTTTGCTGGCTCGCCTGTTACCGCTCTTTTTCACAAGTTGTGGAGCATGGATGGAGTACGGCGTCCAACGCCTGTTTGTTGACACTGTTATCTATGGCAAGTGGTATTATTATCGCGTTTTGGGGGGAAATGCTTCGCTTTAAATCGCCGGGGGGCAATACAATCAATCTGGCTGGCGCTATTTTTATTATCGCCTATATTGGAGTACTCGGCTGTTTTATGATTATGTTACGAATCGCATATGGAATCGGTGCGGTTTTATCCTTGGTTGTTGTCACGAAAATGTGTGATATTGGAGCTTTTACTGTAGGAAAAATCATAGGATATCGTAAACTCGTTCCCGGCTTGAGTCCTGGTAAAACGGTTGAAGGAATGGTAGGTGGTTTTTTATTCGCTATTTTGGGTGCCTGGATCACTCTGGATTTAATTTTTCCTTTCTGCTTGAAGCGAACCTCGGATGTTTCGCCCTTTGGACTGGTTATTTTTGGACTGGCTGTCGGAATAACCGGATCTTTTGGCGATCTGGCCGAGTCATTAATAAAGAGAGATGTCGGACGAAAGGATTCCGGACGTCGCTTTCCCGGCTTTGGCGGTTTCCTGGATATTTTTGATTCTTTATTGCTTGCCGCTCCTGTTGCCTTCGGCTTGTGGGCGTTTAATTTGGTATAACTCCACTCTTTTACTTTTTTTACCTCTATATTTGAGAAAAAACACTGAAATTTTTCTATATTTATTGCCATTGAATATTTCTTTTGTTCGATAATACACGAAAAGTAACTCTTTCCCTTGGATGTTTTTCTTAAAATATCCAAGCGTATGGGTTTGACCTGTATCTCCATTAGTTATCTTGATGAATCTATCTTCATAAAAAATGGAAGTTAAGAGTCTATTTTAAACTGGATAAAATGCGATGTTTTGATAAATGAGAGAAACTTCGGATTTTTGTGGCGGTATGGTAATTGACAAAAACACAATAAATTAGGATAATGTTCAATGGGTGTAGAGTTGGTTTTGGAAGAAACCTTGGATGTTAAGAATACCGGAGAGGTCATGCAGTATCAAAGTCCGAAAAGAACGAATTTGAATATATTCGGTCCATCGACGCTAGTTGAGTTAGTCCAGCATCAGGCGGCATTACAGCCTGATGCCTCGGCTTTTATCTATTTAGCAGATGGTGTTGGTGCAGAAACACATCTAACCTACAAGGAATTGGATAAAAAATGTCGAGCATTGGGGGCCTGGCTTCAGAAACATGGAGTAATAGGAAAACGTGTTTTACTTTTATATCCTCCGGGGCTTGATTTTATTATTGCTTTTTTTGGTTGTCTCTATGCGGGTTCTGTTGCGGTTCCGGTTTATCCACCACGTCGCAATCGTTCGATGCTTCGAATTCAGGCTGTTAGTGAAAGTGCCCATGCCAGTATTGCATTAACGACAGACGCTGTTTTGGAACGTGTAAATACCTTAATTGGCGACACTCCGAATCTAAAGAATATTCCCTGGCTTCCAACAACTAATTTGGAACCAGGTTTGGAAGAAGAATGGACCGCGCCTGAAATCAATACTGATACGATGGCGTTTTTCCAGTATACTTCCGGTTCGACAGGAACACCAAAGGGTGTTATGCTGTCCCACAGAAATCTATTGCATAATTCCATGCTGATAAAAACGGCGTTTGAGCATACACGAACCTCGTGTGGTGTATTCTGGTTGCCGAGTTATCATGATATGGGATTGATTGGCGGTCTTCTTCAGCCAATATATTGTGGCCGACCCAATATATTAATGTCACCACTTTCATTTTTGACACGTCCCTATCGCTGGCTGGCGGCAATCAGTAAATATAAAGGAACGACCAGTGGTGGACCGAACTTCGCCTACGAACTATGTATTCGGCAGGTAAAGGAAGAAATGCTGGATAATCTGGATTTAAGTTCCTGGAAGGTGGCGTTTAATGGTGCGGAACCGGTTCAGGCGGATACCCTGGAACGTTTTGCCAAAAAGTTTGAACGTTGTGGTTTTCGGTACGAATCATTCTATCCATGCTTCGGACTTGCGGAAGGAACATTACTCGTTACGGGCGGTATGGTGGCGGAAAAACCTGTTATTCGTACCTTTGACGCCGACTTTTTGATGAAAGGTAAAGCGATTGATGCCTTGCCCGGTAATAAAAGAGTTCATCGACTGGTTTCCAGCGGTCGAACCATTATTGATCAACGAAACGCCATCGTCAATCCGGAGACATGTATTGAATGTCCGGAAGGAACTATTGGTGAAATATGGACCCAGAGTGATAGTGTGGCGCAAGGATATTGGAATGCTCCGGAATCGACCGAGTACACTTTTAACGCCCATATCGCCGATACTGGAGAAGGTCCATTTATGCGAACTGGTGACTTGGGAGTTTTCGTCGATGGCGAACTTTTCGTCACAGGTCGAATTAAAGATCTGATTATTATTCGGGGAGTCAATCTCTATCCTCAAGATATCGAATTGACGGCACAAAAGGTCGATCCGATTTTACGTCCGGACAGTGGTGGCGCCTTTATGTTGGAGGAAAACGAATCCCAGCGTCTCATTTTGGTTCAGGAAGTGGAACGACATTTTGATGTCAGTTGCGCCCCACATTTATTTGAAGAAATACGTAAAGCCATTGCACTGGAACACGAGATTTCGGTTGACGCAATTATGTTCGTTCGGGCGGGAACCGTGCCGAAAACATCAAGTGGAAAAATACAGCGTCATGCCTGTCGTGAAAACTACTTAAATGGTACCTTGACTTTAATTGCGGCTTGGACTTCCGACAATACACTGCCCTATGCCGCGCAATCGATCCCGACCAAAAAAATAACAGAGAGCTTTACAGAGGATGATAATCCACTACGTTGCGATCTTAATACAAAAAAAGAGAGTTGGGAATACGAAGGCGAACCGGAGATGACTTCGGTTTTTCGAGTTAAGGAAAAATCGGTTGACGAGGAAAAGAAAACTTCTGCTCGTTTGGAATCGAGTGCCGGTGTCGTACCATTAACCTCTATGAGTTATGACGACACCGCTATGGCCGTACTTCAGGAAGTCCGGCGCGTTGGAAAAGATCGAACGAAAAATATCACGTTGGATACGGATATAACAGAATTAGGTCTGGATTCACTTGAGAGAATGGAGATTCTTGCTTCGTTGGAAGATCGGTTTGGCGGACAATTTCCGGAACCGGTTTTACCGACGTTGGCAACAGCCCGTGAAGTAGTCGATGCCGTGCGAAAATATCTGGGTGGAAGTGCATCCCGATTGACCGCCGATGGAAATGAAAAAGTATTTGAAGTCAACGATGACTCAAATGATTTCGCAAAATTCCCGGAATACATTCAACTCCATGATAAATTGGAAATGGTTGCACGTATGAAGTTGAATCATTTCTTCGATGTTCAAGATGGAATTACGGGAGCGACAACGATGATTAAAGGGAAGAAGTATCATAACTTTTCTTCCTATAACTACACGGGCGCTTCCGGACATCCGGAGGTAACCCAGGCGGCAATTGATGCCATTAAAAAATATGGGACCAGTGTATCTGCCAGTCGTATTGTTTCGGGAGAAAAACCGATTCACGGTCAATTGGAACAGGAAATAGCCGATTTCCTTGGAACAGAAGCAACGATTATTTTGGTCGGTGGACATCAGACCAACGAAACTGTAGTGGGACACTTGATGGGAGCAGACGATCTGATTCTGTATGATGCGTTGGCCCATAACAGTCTGGTTCAGGGGGCCATATTATCAGGAGCCCGACGACGGCCTTTCCCACACGGCGATTGGGGCGCGGCAGAACAGATCTTGAAACAACATCGAAATCAGTATCATCGTGTTTTAATTGTTCTGGAAGGAGTCTACAGTATGGATGGCGACTTCCCGGACCTGCCCGAGTTCATTCGAATTCGTAATAAATATAAAATCATGTTAATGGTTGATGAAGCACATTCGATTGGTGTTTTAGGCGATACAGGACGCGGAATCGGAGAACATTTCCATGTTGATCGAAAAGATGTCGATATATGGATGTGTACAATGAGCAAGACATTCGGAAGTTGTGGCGGTTATATTTCCGGAAGAAAAGAACTGATCGAATACCTGAAATATACAGTACCAGGTTTTATGTTCAGTGTAGGTATGCCTCCTGCACAGGTGGGAGCGGCGCTTGGTGCGTTGCATCTATTGATTCGTGAACCGGAACGCGTTAAAAAACTTCGTGACAACAGTACCTATTTCAAGGCAATGGCCGACCGTCTTGGTATGAATACCGGTTTTTCAAAAAATACCGGTGTCGTTCCTGTGGTTATCGGTAATTCCATGAAATGCCTTCAAATATCGCATATGTTATTTGAAAAAGGAATTAATGTCCAACCGATTCTTCATCCTGCTGTCGAAGAAAAATCGGCTCGACTCCGCTTTTTCCTCTCGTGTGACCATTCCAAAGAACAGATTAAATTCACCTTGGAAACCTTGGCCAAAATTATGGAAGAAGTTATGAAGAACTAAATATACTCAAGGTCGTTATAAAAGTCTATTTTCCAATACAGACGAGACGCCTAATACAGACGAGATACCTGTTGTGGAGGATGTGAACGAGACGCGCTCCCAGGAAATGCAGCATTTATAACGTCCTAAAGTACAACTAAAATAACTAAACAACTGGAATAAAAACGTCTATGTTTTTGGACACAGACGTTTTTTTATTGGTAACCATTCACGAATGATTTTGGAACCATGGATATCACAGATAAACACAGATGGTCTGTCGTAAATTACAATATTTTACAATAACAAACGAAACATTTTTATCTATTACAATAAATAATTGTAACCATAAAAAGTTTTTGCCAAATAACTATCCGTGAAAATCAGTGTTATCCGTGGTTTCACTTTATATCCGTGGTTTCACTTTATATCCGTGGTTTCACTTTATATTCATGGTTTCACTTTATATCCGTGAACGGTTATCTATTGTTTGCATAGGTATAACAGGTGTCTTCCTTCGGAATTGTGGATCATTCACGTTCATTATTTGAAAACATTACATTTCGATACTATTTTTTTTCTTCAAACCATTCTCTACCATCAAGCCGGGGATAGTCATTTGAAGTATCCCCTTGATCCTTGAACAAAAAAGGTCCTTTAAGCTCTATTGTAATACAAAATGACGTATTATATATTACAAATAGTAATACAATAATTACATACATCAATAATTGCAATTCAACATTACTTCATCGGATTCGATTCTTCCCTGACGAGTTACACGAAGCATTATTACAGTTGTTTTGACGAACATTTACAGAATATCTCAATTTTGAATGAATGGAGAAGATCACATATGTAGTTATATATTTTTTACATTTAAATGTGTAATCCTTTTGTATTCTTCCCGTTGCTAAATATTCCCGTTTACAAAAATTCCCATTTCATAAATGGGGGTTCAGTTTACCCGACTGTCCCCTCCCCCTTTAAACAGGAATTCAAATAAAGGGACGTATATCATAATAAATGAAATTCATTCTATCGCCTATATTGTCTTGGAAGGCAAATGGTAAAAGTACATCCTTTATCAAAATTATTTTTTACGGAAACAGTTCCACAATGGATCTGAACAATATGTTTGACAATAGACAAACCAAGACCTGTTCCTCCACTTTCCTTGCTGCGAGACGGATCGACCCGATAGAATCGTTCAAAAATCCGTTCCTGATGTATTATTGGTATACCGGGCCCTTCATCAATGAACTCGATCTTTACGGAATCATTATCCGAATTGGAAATACGAATCGTCATTTTTTTAGTCTCCGATGTATTTCCACCACAGTATTTAACCGCATTATCAATTAAATTGATAAACGCCTGCTCCATGAGCTTGGGAATAATTTCAGCTTTATCATTATCCACACACTCTTCCAACTCTATCACAAGATAATGTTTTTTTGCAGCCTCTTCACAATAGGAAAAAGAGATATAAAGAAGATCACTCAATGATTCCTCCATAAAACGATCTTTTCCCGGATAGGGCTCCGATTCAAGATTCGAAAGAGACAAAACATCCTGAACCAATGCATAAAGACGTTTCGAATGTCTTGTGATCGTCTCCATAAATGGTATGGCAAGATTCGAATCGTTGATCGCCCCGTCCTGTAACGCCTCGACCGTACCCATGATTACAGTCAAGGGTGTTTTTATTTCGTGCGAAACATTCGCAACAAAATCACGTCGATAATTTTCCAATCGGCGAATATGTGTCAGATCGTAGAGCAAAAGCAGACATCCCGATGTTTTATTGTCCCACTGAATGTTTCGCAGTCGAATGTCCAATGTTCTGGTTCCTCCCGGCAGGTCCAAGGGTATTTCCATCTGTAATATCGTCTGTCTCCATTCATTCTTCCGATAGAGCTGTTCCAGGTCCAGATTGCGCCATATTTCAAAAAGGGAATGACCCTTTACCTTGTTCATGTCAACTTCCAGTAACAGACATGCCCCCTCGTTAATATCAAGAACAACACCGTCATTATCGAGAAGGATAACACCTTCAAACAAGGATTGAAATATCATATTGCGAATCTGTCGTTCCCTTGATATCAGATCGTCCCGATAGATTATCTCTCCGCGTATGTTGTGAATAATACGGTCGATTGCCATCCAGGAACGCTCTTTGTCTGATAATGGCGTATTCGCTGTATTGGAGGTCAGACAATGTTGCTGGATCTCCAGAAGTCTTTTTCTGTAATTAATGATAAACAAAAAACACAAGGTCGATACAAGTCCGATCGCGAGAAATGCCAAAAGAACCGTTACATACAGTGTTTGACGTTCACTGTTTCCCGCTATATTAATGGCCTGCAACGTATTCCCGACACGAAGAAAATAAACTTCGTTTTTTGCGTTGAACTTTACAATACAGAAGAACATTTTTGTCTGAAGTGTTGTACTGTACCGCTCAAATGTAATATAGGGATCTGTTTTATTCGAAGAATTTTGTATCGATTGAAATTCGGGCCGATTCGCATGATTCTCCATCGTATCGGCATTAACCCAGGAATCGAAAATAACGTTGGCCTTTTCATCAAATAATGTAATTCGCGATTGTAAACCGACGTTGGGAGGAGGTGTAAATAATGATGGAGTCTCCCCGTTCTCCGACAAAGATGTTTGTGATACAGGTGATATAGGATCGGGACGATACCGGGACGATTCCCGACATAAATGGATAAAATCGGCCAGATCCGACTTTTCTAGGCAATATCGAGCCAGTTGGGTTAGCAGGCCCGTTTCCATTCGAGTTTCATAGGACATATATTGCTGATATGTTTTTTTCATTCGACCATATTCCAAAACAATACCAATCAGACAAATACCTATGGCAATGCAAAAACATATTTCTATTTTTTTTAAACGTGACATGAAAAAATCCTCTTTATTCACCATGCAACTCGGAAAATCGATAACCAATACCGCGAATGGTTTCAATCCATCCGGAGTATTCTTTCAATTTTCGGCGAACTCCCAACACAAGGACATCCATAGCCCGTTCCGTAACCGGATAGTCGTCTCCTCGCAGTTCCAATACCAAATGTTCTCGTGTAAAGACCTGATCCTGATGACTTGCCAGTAAATATAGCAAATTGAATTCACTGACAGTAAATGTAACAAGTTCACCATGAATCCAAACATGACGTGTCAACAAATTCATTTGAATCGGTCCCACATTTAAAATAGGGTCCGGTTCTCCTTTTATTTCCGCGGTTTTTTCGGCACGTCGTAAAACAGAGCGCATACGGGCGACAAGCAATCGGTTACTGAACGGTTTTGTAATATAATCATCAGCGCCCAATTCCAGACCGATAATTATGTCACTTTCATCACTTCGAGCCGTCAGCATAATAACAGGGATATCGGCGGTCTCCGGGTTAACCTTTAAATACCGACAGACATCCAGTCCATTTATCCCGGGGAGCATCAGGTCCAAAAAAAGGAGGTTCGGCTTGTATTTCTTCAATTCATTGAGAGCGTCTTCGCCCGACATGACATGAACCACTTGATGATAGCCCTCCTTCGCAAGTTGATAAATTAAAAGATCACCAATAGCCTTCTCGTCTTCAACTATGAGTATCCGTTCGCCAGACATATCAAGTCTCCTTTTGCAGAATTGAGTAGTTGTGCCGAATAATTTTTCCCTGTTCCATGTACACGACATCTTCACCGATGTTCGTACAACTGTCAGCAATACGCTCCAGATTACGTGAAATCGTCATGAAATCAAGAATGGATTCCATGGCCTCCGGGTTTCGCTTGAGAAGGAGTTTTACCTGATTCATTTTATTACGATGAATTTCATCAATACGATTGTCGCTTTCTATGACTTCCTCGGCCCTCTGACAGTCATGGAGTAAAAAAGCATCGATCGATTTCTTCAGAGATTGTGATACTTCGTAAAACATATCTGTAAAATCCATGATATTCACATCCTTTTTTTCGGTCAGTAGATGTAATACCCGTTGCGCGATATTCACAGCTAAATCCCCTATTCGCTCCAGTTCCGTATTCACCTTGAGTAACGTGACAATATACCGTAAATCGCTGGCTACCGGCTGATAAAGCGCCAAAACCTTTAAACATTCCTCCTCGATTTTAACCTCGTTCGTATCCAGTGTATCATCACCAACGACAACAAAATAGGCCAATTCCTCATTTTTTTCCGAAATAGAGAGAATGGAATTGCGTACGGCTTTCTCCACCATTGCCGCCTGGTGCGTTATCAGACTGTTAAGGTCGGCTACCGAATGATCATAATGTATTTTCATAATTCATACCTGCTTTTATATTTCTATTTGTTATATTTCTATTTGATAACCATTCACAAACGATTTAGGAACCATGGGTATCACGGATAAACACAGATTGTCTGCCATAAAATACAATATTTTACAATCACAAACGAAACCTTTTTATCTATTATCATAAATAATTTTATCATAAAAAAGTTTGTTTGCCAAAAACACTATCCGTAAAAATCAGTGTTATCTGTGGTTTCACTTTATATCTGTGAACGTTTACGCTATTTGTTATATTTCTAATTTAAAATGTCATCATCAACCAAAACGCCCGGTAATATATTCTTCGGTTTTTTTTTCTGCCGGATTGGTAAACACTTGACTTGTTTCACCGAATTCAATGATTTTTCCCTGAAAGAAAAATGCGGTATAATCTGAAATACGTGCTGCCTGCTGCATATTGTGTGTAACGATAACAATAGTAAACAACCTCTTGAGTTCACGAATCGTTTCTTCAATATTGAGCGTAACAACAGGGTCAATAGCCGAGGTCGGCTCGTCCATTAGAAGTACTTCCGGTTCGACGGCAATGGCACGTGCAATACAAAGACGTTGCTGCTGCCCCCCGGACAGAGCCAAACCACTGGTTCCGAGTTTGTCCTTAACCTCCTCCCATAGTGACGCACGACGAAGCGATTCCTCGACCCGATTCGATATTTCCGTTTTACTTAATTTGAAATGCAGACGTAACGGATACGCGATATTTTCAAATACGGTCATGGGAAACGGCGTCGGCTTCTGGAATATCATACCAACTTTCCGACGTAATTCCAAGAGATCAATATGACGGTCAAGAATATTTTCTCCATCCAGTAATACCTGTCCCGTCGCCTGCTGACCATTATATAGTTCGAAAATACGATTATAAATACGTAAATGTGTCGATTTACCACATCCGGAAGGACCGATAATCGCCGTTATGCTTCTATCTTCTATTTGCAGATTATTGTCAAATAAAGCCTGCTGCCTGCCATAGTAAAAACAGAGATTACGTGTCTCAATCTTAACTTGACGCTTTGTCTCCAGTAACTTTTTTTCTGGAATTGATTCCAGGTTTTCCCGTTGTATTACTTCTCTCTTAATTTCTATTTTCATTGTTACTCCTGTTTTCTTTCATTAAACAAACGGCGAACCAAAAGATTCAAGATTAGTATAACGATCATGATAACCAGAGCGGCCCCCCAACCCGCCGCCTGCTGTTCATAAAAGGGACTGTTCGTAGTATACTCCGTCATAAGAACCGGTATATTGGCTGTAGGTTCGGTGAAATAATGACGACACCAGGAATTCGACCATAACGCGGTAAACAGGAGAGGTGCCGTCTCGCCACTAACACGTGCAAACGCCATCATTATTCCTGTTATTAAACCGTCTCGTGCACTCCGACATACAATTTGCAATGTTGCCCGAACCCGATTTATGCCAAGCGCCAGAACAGCCTCCCGAAGTGAATTGGGAACGAGGAGAAGCATGTCTTCCGTCGTTCGCAAAATAATCGGAAACATAATGATTCCGAGCGCCAGCGATCCGGCAAATCCGGAAAAATGCCCCGTCGGAACAACCCAAACCGCATAAATAAAAAGTCCCGTTATTATTGAAGGTATTCCCATCATGACATTGGTACAAAAACGTATTGTATTTCCCAATCGACTATTTTGACCATATTCGGCAAGCCAGATGCCTCCCGCAACCGCAGCAGGAAGAATAATAATCGTCGCCATAAACGTAATATAAAGAGATCCTTGCAGTGCGTTCGCAATTCCCGATCCCTCGATTCCATAGGGTTTACTCGGTTGTGTCAGAAAGGTCCACGAAATAATTGATATTCCACGAAATATCGTTGTCCCAATAATCCCGAACATGGCCCCCAGCGATACGAGTAGAGTTAAAATCGAAATGAACCGCATACTCTGTTCTTTAAATTTCCGATAAACAGGATTTTTTCTTTTCATCATTCTCCCCGTTTTGCCCGGGCTTGATTTAAATAATATTGAGTCAAAATTTGAACAGTAAAGGACAAACCAAGCAGAACAAGTCCCAACGCAAACAAAACACTTTTCTGAAGACCCTCGGCCTCGGCAAAATTATTAGCCAACGTTGAGGCAATGGTTGTCCCGGTTCCAAAGAGTCCTTTTGGAATCGTCATGGTATTACCAATAATAAACAGTACCGCCATCGTTTCACCTAAAGCCCGCCCCAATCCAATAAAAATGGCCCCAACAAGTCCCCGAAATCCATAACGGAACACAATGTCCCGAGTAGTTTCCCAACGAGTACAACCAATACCAATGGCCGATTCTTTAAGTAATTGTGGCGTCATCATAAAGACATCCCGCATCATGGCAGATATGAAGGGTAGTATCATCAAGGCAAGAACCAGTCCCGCTGTAAAACAACCGAAACCATTATAATCGGTATTGATCAATGGGATCTGCCCCAATTGAAACGTATGAACCACAAACGGCTGAAAATAATGTTGCATAAAAGGTACCAAAATAAAGAGTCCCCACATACCGTAAATAACACTCGGAATGGCCGCGAGCAAGTCCAGTCCTGCCGACAAAGGAGCTGCCCATCGTCGCGAAAGACAGGAAAGATAAAAAGCCGTCATAAAACTTAATGGTACTGCAATTACCATTGCAATCCCTGTCGTTGCCAAGGTTCCGACAATAGACGGTAACGCCCCATATTTTCCCGTCGTTGGATTCCATTCGGTCGCAAAAAGAAAAGAAATACCAAAGGAATACCAGGCCTCCAATGAACTGCACACAAGCCGCAGAAATATGCAAATTAGTAAAATCGGCAAGATTAGAGCACAGATTAAACATAATTTTCGAAATAATATATCAATCGTCATGGGTAAAATCTCTTTCATTGGTTTATCTATTGTATTTAATGGCCCGCTATATTTAATGGCCCGCTGTATTTAATGGCCCGCTATATTTAATGGTCCGCTATATTTAATGGTCCGCTATATTTAATGGTCCGCTGTATTTAATGGCCTGCTGTATTTAATGGCCCGCTATATTTAATGGCCCGCTGTATTTAATGGTCCGCTGTATTTAATGGCCCTCTGTATTTAATGGCCCGCTGTATTTAATGGCCCGCTGTATTTAATGGCCCGCTGTATTTAATGGCCCACTGTATTTAATGGCCCGCTGTATTTAATTGGCCCGTTTTTTTCTTTATTATCGTAACGATGGAATCAGGAATGGAAATATAGTGCATTTTAACCACCGCTTTTTTGCCGGACTCGAAACACCAATCGAAATATTTTTGGAGTTCGTCCTTCTTCGCAGGTTCCAGATCCGATCGATAAAGAATATAGGTAATCCCCATTAGAGGATAACTTTTTTCACCAGACGCATTCGTCAGAATAACATACAAGCCGGGATTTTTTTCCCACTCAATCTGTCTCAAGGCTTCTGTGAATGAAGATTCCGAAGGTTTAATATATTGTCCCATCGCGTTTTGCAGTGATACGGATGTTAATTTGCACTCTACGGCATATGTATATTCGGTATATCCAATACTTCCCTTTATATTTGAGATATTATTACAAACACCAGTATTCTTCTGACCACCAATTCCCACAGGCCAGTTTACACTCTTGCCTTCTCCGACATTTTTTTTCCATTCCTCCGAAATTTTCGCTAGATAATTCGTGAAGAGAAAGGATGTCCCAGAACTGTCAGAACGATGTATGATCGTGACAGGAAGGTCGGGCAGATTGAGTTCGGGATTATCCTTGACAAACACCGGATCATTCCATTTTTTGATTTTACCGAGAAATATGTTCACAAGGTTGACTTGACTCAATCGCAGTTCACCATCTTTAATGCCGGGAAGATTAACGACCACAACAATCCCGCCCGCCAACATCGGAAACTGGAAATATCCACCTTTCTTTTGCTCTTCTTCCGTTAAAGGAGCATCACTTCCAGCAAAATCGACCGTTCCTTCCTTTAATTGATTGATTCCCGCCCCTGAACCAATTCCCTGATAATTAACAAGAATCCGATTTTCAGTCGATTCTGAATAATTATAACACCAATTATTGTAAACCGGCGAGGGAAATGTCGCTCCGGATCCGTTCAGTACAATCTCTCCGCTCCCCGAATTCCTGGACGGTCCCGGCCCATTCGAATCTCCACATCCCGTTAAAAGAAACAGGAGAAAAAAGGTTCCTATGTAAATACCAATTCCTGTTATTATATTTCCTACTTGACTTTTCATCCGTTTTGCCTTCCCGTATCCTGTTATTTCCCGTATCCTGTTATTTCCCGTATCCTGCTATTTCCCGTATCCTGTTATTTCCCGTATCCTGTTATTTCCCGTATCCTGTTATT
>CAYUAP010000007.1:39298-73980 GCA_964442735.1 uncultured Planctomycetaceae bacterium
TATCCTGTTATTTCCCATATCCTGTTATTTCCCATATCCTGTTATTTCCCGTATCCTGTTATTTCCCGTATCCTGTTATTTCCCGTATCCTGTTATTTCCCATATCCTGTTATTTCCCATATCTTGTTATTTCCCATATCCTGTTATGGTATCACCTGTTTAATATGAAATTTGCGATAATGCCAATACCACCTCTTTTGAATTCATGTATTGTAACAGAACTCTATTAGTACCCTGTTACAACAATGTTAGTTTTCGATTAGTTTTGTATTATTTTTTTCTAACAAAAGGAGATAATATCATCTGATCTGAAGATCTATACTCAAGGTTTTTATAAATGCCTATTTTTCAAAACAGACGAGACACCTGTTTGGGAGTATACGGACGAGACGTCCGTGCTTCCAGGAAATGCCGTATTTATAACGTCGTACAGTATATTATTAAAAATTGCGTTTTTATCTTCAGTTCCACCTCAATTCTCTTTTAACTCTCTTTTAACTCTCTCAACTCCCCAAAATAAAAGTTGCTCCTAATTTTGAAAATTGATTGAATTACCACAAATCAAAATTCTGAAAAAACATTATTCCTGTTAAAACATCCATCACCTAAACTTTTTTCTCAAAAAGGTAAATTTTTCGATATTTTCGACATTTTATAATTTGACTATTGTTTATAGAAATGATATAATATTTTAGGTATTTTATTTTCATTATTTGAGCGTTTTTGTCTCCACAAATATATCAGATAATTACAGATAGCATTATAGAAATTACATTCCAGATTAATAGAATTTCTATAACCATGGTTTGCCGAAAACTATCCGTAAAAATTCCGATTGCCCAGGGTTACAAAAAATCATTTACAGTTAAAAAAAGGTGTTTGGATGCGCAATATAATTGAGATTTTTTATAAAAATCGTCCCGCCCGTAATAATAAATATGGGCATAGTGGTAAACAGTCTTCCCGTTCACTTCATATGGAGTTACTTGAAGAACGCCAATTACTAGCCGTCAGTGTTATCGAACCTGCCATGGAAATTCCAATAGAAGAAGGTATATCATCGGAGAATGCGGTTGTAATTCAAGCGGAACTTGTTTCAAATCAGAATGAAAATGTAATTACTTCCGATGGTACTGTAGACCATGAAGTCGAGAATATAACGAAGATCTATCCCTATTTTCATTCGGAATACGTTGGCAAGGAGATAGCCTATCTCGATTGGCATATAGGTGATCATATTATTTTTGGGACAGGCGGAAATTTTACCGTTTCTAAAATATTTGATTATTGGAAGAGTGATGGATTATATGCCATGGCCATTACAAATGATGCCAGCGGTGATGTAATACTCGCTTTTCGAGGAACAGATAATTATGCCAGTATCGTTACAGACATAGATCCAAAAGGAATCGGATATGAACCCTATATAAATCATATAGACGAGGTTGCCAAATGGGCCGCCTCTTTACCGAAGAATACGAAGATCGACATAACCGGGCATTCACTTGGCAGCGCGCTCTCTCAATGGTATACGGTCGGCTTAACAGCAAAAAACATAGTCATTAATAAATTGGAGACCTATAATTCACCCGGAATCTCAAAATCGTTTATCAGTAATAATTACATTGCAGAAAATTGTCTGTCCGTGTCGCATTACATTCAATCGGGCGATATCGTTTCCATGGCCGGAGAAGCGTTTATTCCCGCAAAAAATGGCAATAACTATATTTTCTATTATACAGATTATTTTCCCATTGCCAAACACGAAGTCCCTATGTTTGTCGAAAAGGCCAATGGAAAAATCCGACCGGAGAAAATAACATATACGACAATTTCATCCCAAGCGCTGTCCGATCGCGAGTTTGCCTTTTCCATTCAGGCCAAGGATTATTATTTGGATTTCATTTATCACGGAGAAATAGCCGTGACCGCTTCCATCGCCTGGAACATTTTTGGAGATAGCGCCTATAAATTGATTAATTCACTCCACGAACGCGGTACAACAGAAGATTACAGACGTGATTTCGGCGACCTTATTCATTGGTTAATAAAAATCTTCACACCTTCCAGGAACGACTTGAAGACTAATATGACACTCGTTTCCAAAACAGAAAACTCCATTAATATAAAACTTGATGCCACCAACGGAAATTATACCATCTACTGTTATAGTGAAGATCCAGACAATCCCAACAAGGTTAAGGAATACGGCCGAAAAGAGATATTGCTCTCCTCCGGATACGAAGAACTGCTTTTCGACAATCTGTTACCCGGTAAAGATTATCTTTTCTTCGTGGCCCATCTTAACGACGATCAAACAGATGTCGAAGAATGTTGTATGATAACTCAATCGACCTTGACAATTCCAATCATAGACGAGTTGACCCCTACCTCCGCCCGAATATCGCCCGACGAAATGCAAAACATCGAGACCAATCCATTGGTCCTTGCAATGTTTACCTTGAAAAAATTCACAACAATTCCGAATTTCTCCTGTTATGTCAATGGTTCGTTGGCTCCTTCGGAATACTTCGCGGTAAAAATAGATGTCGAAACGAAAACAGGAATCATTCAACTTGTCAAACCGTTAGATTCCGGTAAATATGAAATCAGTATCGTCGCAGACAATGCGGAAAAAACGACGTCCGATATATTTGCCTTGACCGTTCTCGACAGTAGAATTCTCCTTGAAAACTATCTTTATAATCAATATACACTCGATACCGACGTCGATGATTTCGGTAATAGTATTTATCTATTTACCGGTGACGGCAACTTAATAGAGACCGGATTGATTACTGGTGGTTATCTCGATATTTTCGGTAATCAAGATGTTGCCGAACATTTTACAATAACCGAATCGGCAGTAAAAAATTTCCATGAAATATATTTTATCGGAAATAATGATGACAGCAGTGTTGTCCGTGATATTATTAATATTCAGGAAAATACGGACGATTCCGGTTTGATCTATCGGTTCGACAATGCGGAAGAGGATCCGGAAAATAATGAAGTCGGATCGGCCATTCTTTGGATCAAAACCCGGGAAATGATTCCGACCGATCTTGCAACAATAGTGTTTGCCGGAGTAAAAAATATCTATATTGACGCGAATACCAACGATACCTTTAAATTCCGTAATTTAACCGCAAACGTTAATATAAATGGAAAAGAACAGGAAAACAGTTCCCGACTAATTGATTCCATCGATTTCTCGGAAATGAATCTAAAGCTGTCTTCCGGTCTTGTTCTCAATCTTGATTCCACGAATCATCAGGGGGTTGCCCTTGGTCAGTCCGGATCAATTAGAATTAATGGTGTGGTTAAAGAAGCCATTCTATCGGAAGGTCAAGATACCATTACCGCGAGTAAAAATGGAAGTATTATTATCGATGAAACAAGTTCTCTGAATACCGTTTTTCTAACAGGAGGATCCAATGTCGTAAAATTGGAAGGTTCGTCAATCGTTACCGTTAAAGGAAAAACGGATCATAATGTGATATCGGTCGGAAGTAACGATAATCCGGCGGATAAATCGATCATTAATCTGTCCCAATCGGAAACAGACAACGAAGTTATTCTTTATGGAGAGAACATAATATTAACAGGAGGCTTCGGAGACGATACCGTAATGCTTGATGGTAATTATGCAATTTTAACCATGAATCAAGGTGGAAACGATGTTGTTTCGGTATTTGGAAATAATGTCTCCCTGCAAACAGGAGCAGGAAACGACCGTATTACATATATAGGGAGTCGAAGTAATATTTCGGCCGGAGCGGGAAATGATATAATTTATGTCTATGATTATCAGAACGGAGTACAATCGACCGGCTCTATTATTAATGCGGGAGACGGCGACGATCTTGTCCTTGGGATAAATTCGAGCGGCTCCAATATTTATTATGCTGGAGCCGGTAACGATTTTATTTTTGGCGGGAGTGGCACAGACATCATCTACGGAAACTCCGGTAATAATCTCCTGGCCGGTTTCGGAGGTCGTGATATTATTACCGGTGGTTCGGGACGCGATATTATACTTGGAAATACAAGTGGAAATTTGAACGATATCGAAAAGAAAAGCGAACAGGATATTATGGCGATTTTTGACGATCTCAAAAAAGTCTGGACGATAGACGAATACGATCTTGAAAAAACGGTTGATTTACTGGGGAGAAACAGTATTGCCGATGGAAATGCCGATAAACTCAAACGCGGAGAAGGTGAACTGAATATTTTCTTCTATAATTCCCTGGAGCAGGACCTTCAGAACGCATTGGATACAGACTATATTATCGATGGCTGACTTGTTCGCCCCTTAATGCAGACCGGGAAAATATTTTCTGAAATTATATTTCCCGGTTATTTATCGTTTTACTATTTACTATACTAACGGGACTACTAACGGATCTACTAATGGGCCGTCACTGTTTCCGGGATCCATGGGAAGTCGCCGAAATTTCTATCAGAACACTAACATATCTATACTGTACGATGTTATACATTCGGCATGTTCCGGGAGTGCGGACGCCTCGTCCGTATCCTCCAAAACAGGCGTCTCGCCTGTTTTGAAAAATAGACTTTTATAACGACCTTGAGTATATCAGAAATTAAAAAAACCATGTCATTTTTCATGGATCATAATTACCTGGTCTACATAAACATTCGACACCTTGGGATCATGTCTATGGGCAAACCAGAAGCCTGCATCTTCGGTAAAGGTGACAATACCAAAATCAATCCATCGATACTCTTTTCCTTTAATCGCGCCAATGGGAATCGTTTTGGAATAAAGATCTTTTTTAGCCGCCCAATCGTAAACACCAAAAGTCATAGCCGATCCCACCTCCGATTCTGCATCACACCGAAGACTGACTCGAACATGAAATTTTCCACTCAAGACCGGTCGATAATTGGTATTCCAGTCAACTTCCGTCGGCATAGCCGTCGTCATACCGTCCCAAGCGGCGGAATCTTTTACCCGTTTCGCCGCATTATTGACATTGGCAAATAACGCATCGTCAAATACAAACAGATCGTCATCCGCAACTCCGTTGCAAAAATCAGGCAGTTTATCCTGTTTTTGATTCATCGCTTGAAATCCAATTAGAATTTTATTGAATTCGTCTGCACCATGACTGCTAATATCCAAACTGGTGATCTTGTATTCTGCACAGCGTTGAATAAATTGTTTACAGGAAGCAACGACATCCTTCGGTCCCAAAAAAGGAAGTTTGGTATTCCATGCTTTGTTTTTATAGTATCGATAGTATTTCAACCAGGTATAATCAACGGCCAAACGAGTTTTTAACAGACGCTTGACTTGCTGTGAATCGGCTCCGTAAATGGAACGGGATTTTTCTTCCGCGCGATTCATGATCTCCGTTATCTGATTCAAGGTCTTTAAATCAAGCCAACGATTGACTGGCGGGGCAAAACAACCAATTTGGATATCCAAAGACAAGGCTCGTTCACTAATAACGTCAAGATATTCCTGAAGGATTGGTGTTATTTCTTTTCCATAGTATCCATTGCAGAATTCAATAAATAATTTTTTCTCGTCCAAAGTTGGATTCCACATGAGATGGAGCAGAATCCAATTTCGAACTTCCACGAAATCGTCCCCTTCCCCTTCGATGAACAGACCGATTGCGCCATACTTCATAAAATATCGAACATTATCGGCCAAAAACCGATAGTTCGGATGCGGACCGATATAATTATGATAATTGGTCACATAATCCCAGATAAAGAGTTGGGAGGCAATAGCGCTCCAGCCGGAAATATCGGAATCGAACTCCTTGTTTTGTGGGTCGGACAATGGCCGAACAAAAGAACATTCGATCGAACAGAGTCGAATCAGTATATTTTTTCGCGGCTTGACCTCCTTGGGCGGTTTACGTGTGTACTGATAGGCTAGTGACTCTACCATGACATTAGGAAATTCCTTCTCAATATCAGTAGCGACCGCATTTAAAAAATGAACTAAAGTTCCGGAATGGGATCCTTCTTTTTCGTCCAGAGCTTTACATTTAGGACATGTACAGTACCCATACCAGTCATTTTGACTGATATCGACAATCATCGCGTTCGGCGTTTTTCGGAGTGTTTCGAGAATATTTTTCGTTAATTCACGGCGCATGTCGTCGTTTGTCAGACAGAGTTGCGCGTTTTCATACGTTCGTTTTCCCTTTATTTCACTAAACCAGTCAGGATGATCTTTAAAGTATTTATCTGGTGGAATCCATTTGTAAAATGAATGAACGAATTGAATGATATCAATTCGTCCGCCATAATCTGGGGAAATAGCGCCATTTCCCTTGAGACGTGCGGAAAAAACACCGGGCTGTGCCACGCGATGATACATTTCCCGTGATATCATTTGTGGAGCATAGGAAATCGTCAAATTCGCGGGAATCGTTAATCGGGTCCTTTGTGGAATAAAACGTTCTTCCGGAGTCCACCATCGACATCCGACATAATCTTCCAAAAAGGTATAGACCGCGTAAAGTACCCCACGTCGTTCATGACCGGTCAATATCAATTCATTTTCCTGCGCATGTAAATAGATGCCGTCAAATTTAAAGGGGAGAAGACCTTTTTCACCAGACAGAAAACGTTTGGTCCGTTCGGTAGATCCGATCAAAATAACTTTTTCTTCTCCGTCCTTTAATGTATTTTCCGTAATTACGGGCAATACAGCTCCAGTCGCCTCCTTGAGATGATCCGCCAACTCCCGGGCCGCAGTCTTCTCCACCTCCGTTACCTTCTCGGGAAGAACGATTCTCCACCTGGTTTGACCGTTCTCCACCATGATGATATCTTCGGCAAATAACTTTCCTCCCAGAAAAAAGCTGTATAATACCAAAAATACAATGAATTTGTTTTTCATTTCATTTACCTCCTGGTTGTTTTTTAATACTAACGATATTATCCATCATACAGTGCCGATAAAATTCGGTGTATTCCACAAAAGAATGATGAATGGCGGTAATCTCCCCGACGAGTTCATCAGAGGAAAATAATTTCACATAATTAGGCTTTGTCCCAAAAGAAGAAGCGAGGAACGAGACATTTCTAGTGACTTCCAGAAGATACTCCTCGGTTCCTGCAATTTTTAAATCTATAAAATTTGCATTATTTCCTAAAGACCCCAATAGTCCCAAGGGTTCCTTGTGTTCGTAGCTCTGATAAATATAGCCTAAAATACGGTCCGTTTTCCGATAAAAATTATAGACAGGAATATCCCCCAGCGATGAAAAAAGATCCAGATCCGGATCGGTTCGATCAACGGCAGCCCCCATTAGAATAAAATGATCGATATCATACTTTTGAATCCGATCATACTTGAAAATCTTGACAAGTGCACGAACAATGATTCGGGCCCCTAGAGAATGTCCGACCAGAACCGTTTTACCGGACAGATGTTCCAACTGATCGAGGAGTTGATCAGAAGCCTCATGATCGACTTGACGACACGCATCCTCCCAGAAGGAACAGGATTTCCAATTGAGAACAATGATCCTGGAATTCGGATAAATTGCCTGAAAGGCTTCTTTCTCCTGTTGACAATCGCTCTTTTCTGTCAACCAGCCCGGATTAATAATAATGTTTTCTATCGGATCACAATTTATTGGACACAACAAAGGCCTACAGAATCCGATTCTCTCAAAAAAACGATATTTATTGAGTTCGGACGCTATTCTATTGACAGAAAAGCCAATCATAAAGATATCGTCAAGGAATCCAACGACAGGAATAAAATCGGGAATTAAATCAATTGGTGAAACAAAATAGAGCAGGGCCAGCACAATGGTCATTAGGGTCGAGTTGGAAATATCGGTATATTTTCCAGAGAGCCAGGCACTAATCATACGGAACATGGTTGTTAGAGAATTGATCGCTTCACCATTAAGAGAATTGGAAAAACGGTTAAGCCAGTTTTTCGATTTCACCAGCAGGCGCTCCATTCGAGTTTTATCCCGAACTATGTTTTCCGCCGTTTTGTTACGCTTTTGAATCCAGTCATCGTAACTTGATTCAGATAAATTTTGGGGATCTACAGCCATGATAACAGGACTCCCGGTAAATGAATTGCCAGATAGTTTTGACCTGGAGGGTATGTTTTCCAGTATGAATCAAGTTACTATAATTAATCAAGTCATTACAATTAATCAAGCCACTATAATCAATCAAGTCACTACAATTAGTTAAACCACTGCAATCAATCAAGTCACTATAAATTAGAGGAAGAACGCAGGCGAATCACCTGCGTTTCCAGAAGTCTTCAGAACCGTCGTTACACGGTTTTACGATAATACTATTCAATAGTAATAGCTTCGCAAGGACAAGCATCGGCACAAGCACCACAGCCTGCACACTGATCGTTTACAGTTGCGACTCCATCAATAACTTCTATCGCTGCACAAGGACAAGCGTCCGCACAAGCTCCACAACCAACACATTTTTCTTTATCTACTGTAGCTGCCATTTTTTCTCCTACACCTTTATTGAAAACAAAATCAAACAAAACGAACATACGAAATATAAAAATTGACAACAAATCAAAAAAGAGTCTTTAAAACGGCTCTTTTATATTCGTCATGTCCACCCACCTCTTTGATCATAGAAAAGATAGGGGAAAAATCAAGGGTGGAAGTCAAAAAACTTTTACTTTTTCATAAAAAATTTCCCGGAATTTTTTTCGGGCATATGGTCAAATATGGAAAAATTTTTAGAATGGAATAGATTTCGTTTAAAACACCATAGACATATTGCTCTATGGAAAACATTAATAGTAACACAGAATAAAGGACAGGTTATGGATATTACTTGGATTGTAACGATTATTTTCTTTTTATTATTGATATTCATTGCTTTTTGGGGCATGTTCAAGACGCATAATATCAATGATTTCTTTTTAGGAGGAAAAACGTTAGGTCCTTGGATACTAGCTATTTCCTATGGAACAACCTACTTTAGCGCCGTCGTTTTTATCGGTTTTGCGGGCCAGTTCGGTTGGACTCAAAGTTTTGACGCGCTCTGGGTGGGTGTAATGAACGCAATAGGTGGTGGATTTCTTGCCTGGAGCGTTTTAGGCCGGCCAACTCGTCGTATGACGCGACGCTTAAAGGCCATGACCATGCCGGAATTCTTCGCTGCCCGATATAATACCAATGGTATGAAAGTTATTGCGGCCATTATTATTTTTGTTTTCCTTCTCCCATATTCCGCATCTGTTTTTGCCGGCTTGAGTTATCTCTTTAAGAGTGTGTTCGGATTGGAAATGTGGGTTGTTTTGACTATTATTACATTGGTCACCGGCATCTATGTCGTTTGTGGTGGATATAAAGCGGCCGCACGGATCGACTTTATTCAGGGACTGATTATGTTCTTCGGCGCCTTCTTAATGGTCTTCTTTGTCGTAAATCATTTCGGCGGATTATCCAATTCGTTTATGGACGCAACGGGAATCTATCAAACACGAATCGATATAAAGGCTGTTAAGCCGGATAATTTTATTCCTGTCTTGCCCATGCCGAATTTAATCTTCTGGTCAGTCGTCTTTATGACCTCTTTTGCCCCTTGGGGATTACCACAGATGGTTCATAAATACTATGCCATAAAAGATGAAAAGCAGATTAGACGCGGTGCCTTTATTACAACCCTCTTCGCATTTATGATCGGTTGTGGCGCCTATTTAACAGGGGCCCTGACCCATCTGCTCCCGTTGGATATCCTTAATAAAGCCGTAGTCAACAATCATGTCGATACCAATATGCTGGTTCCACTCATGTTGGTAAACATTCTTCCCAAGCCGTTGTTACTCCTCATTCTGCTCTTGGTTTTATCGGCTTCCATGTCCACCTTGAGTGGTTTGGTTCTGGTTTCATCTTCGGCCATTAGTATCGATCTCTATAAAGGATATTTTGTACCTAACGCAACGGATCGACATTATTTGTGGATTATGCGAATTTTAAGTCTTTTATTCATTCTCATATCCTATATTATAACACTGTGTAACCCTTCCTGGATTGTCGCCTTAATGTCCTTGTCCTGGGGGGCAATTGCCGGGGCGTTTTTAACGCCCTATCTCTATGGCCTATTTTGGCGGAGAACAACCAAATTGGGTGCCTATGCGGGTATGTGGTCCGGTTTGATTATTGTCAATTGCATTTATTGGGGCTGTTTCTTCTGGTCCGGACCGCAAATGGCAAAAGCATATGCTCCTGTTGCCGCCTCTATCGCCATGGTGGTTCCCTTCTTTATTGTTCCTGTCGTCAGTCTAATGACCAAGCCGGTAGACTCAAAAACGGTTGCTCTTGCTTTTGGTGACGATGAAGTTAAGACAGACGAAGTTAAGACAGACGAAGTTAAGACAGATGAAGTTAAGAACTAAATGTCAACAAAAAAATGAAAAAAGTGGTGTTCGGGCCTTGACGTAGAAAATATATTGGTTATATTATTGGAAAACATGGGGGAACGATTTTCTTTGATTTCGTTTCACTTTATGCGGGAATGGCGGAATTGGTAGACGCGTCAGGTTGAGGGCCTGATGGGAGCAATCCTGTGGAGGTTCGAGTCCTCTTTCCCGTATTATTTTTTGACGAAGCCTTGCTGCGGCAAGGCTTTTTTTATAGGAATGGGGATTTGATTTCCCTTTAAAACAGGTCCTTCGGAATTTTCAAACTTGGTTCCTTGATAAATTTAATAAATGTTCTATGTCCTCGTAGCTCAATTGGATAGAGCGTCGGCCTCCGAAGCCGAAGGTTACAGGTTCGATTCCTGCCGAGGATATTTTCTATTCCTTTTATGTAATTATTTTTCTTTTTCTTTAGATTTTATGCCAGAATACTTTTTATTTTCTTGAAATGATTTAAAGATCTGTCTATAATAAAAGAGGTGATTTTTGTAAATCCCTTTTTAAGGAATACAAACATTGACTTTTATTATGTTTAACATACTGATTATAAAATAGATAACGATAATGAAATATAAAATACAAAATTATAAAAACAGGACAACAAAATCCATGGTTGTTTTAGGTAAACTTGTTTTAATGTTTTTTATTGGTTTTACAGGATTTTGCTCTATCCTACAGGCCAATCAGGAAAAAGAGGTCAATGTCCAAACAGAAAATCTGGTTGGTCTGGAGGCGATACAACAGGCGAATACGCTTTCATCGGCGTTTCGAATGACTTCACGCAAGGTGATTCCGGCCGTGGTTAAAATTGTTGTCCATCGAACATCGGGCGATAAAGATATCCCAAAACGTAATCTTCCTTTTGGCGATCTTTTTCCTTCACTGGAAAAGGATGACGATATTGAAGGCATCGGATCGGGTGTTCTCGTGGAACCGGGTGGGTTAATTTTAACGAATAATCACGTAGTCTCCAACAAGAAGAATATAACGGTCGAATTATTTGATGGACGCCAATATAATGTGACGGAGGTCAAGAAGGATTCTCGATCCGATCTGGCCATTTTATCCATTGACTGTCCGGAAACGCTTCCCTATTTGAAATTTGCCGATAGTGAAAAATTGGAGATAGGAGACTGGGTTTTGGCGATTGGCAATCCCTTTATGTTGGAATCATCGGTTAGTGCAGGTATTATCAGTGCAACGAAACGGACGCTCGGTAAAAAAGATCATGGAGTCTTTATTCAGACTGACGCTGCGGTCAATCCGGGCAATAGTGGCGGTCCTCTGGTCGATCTTCAAGGCAATATCATTGGAATCAATACAGCGATCGCCTCCATGTCTGGTGGAAATCAGGGAATCGGTTTTGCCATTCCGTCGAATACGGCCCGTTGGATTATGGAACAGTTACGTTCCCATGGAAAGGTCATGCGTGCCTATCTGGGGGGCTCCCTAATTCCTTTAACCTATAAAGAACGTAAAACATATTCTCTTTTACCACGGGAAGGAGTGCGGTTGGAAACCACCTATAAAGATTCTCCCGCTGCTAAAGCAGGACTCCGACGTAATGATATTTTACTCTCTTTTGACGGACTCTCTATCCATTCGCCTGAAGATTTCGATGTTTTAGTTGAGTCGGCAGATACCTCTAAAGAACATATTTTAACTGTTCTACGCATGCCCGACTCTAAAAAAATTACCGTTCCTGTCCAATTGGAAATCATTCCGGACAATTATATCGGTGTTCCTGTCACAGAAAAACTGGTCGAAAAAGGAAAACATTATAACGACAAAGAATTGGGGCTTATGCTCATTCCGGTAACACCAACTTCGGCCCGAAATTTGGGACTAAAAACGGAAAAAGGACTGGTCGTTCTGAGCGCCGTTCCGGTCGGTTGCGCGTTTAAAGCCGGTCTTCGTGTGGGGATGGTTATTACTTCCGTTAATGATATGTCTATCAGTAATACATCTGATTTTCAAACGGCACGTAATAATATAAAAGAGCAAAAAATCATTACCATTGGAGTTACTACAAAAAATGGTCCCAAAACTTTTGAAGTTACACTGAAATCTGAAAAAGAATAAAGTGCTCCTTCAAATTTATCAGTTTAGGAGATGATTCAGTAATATTGTCAAGAAATAGGTTTCATCCACTTTTTTACCGATTCGATCAGATAGGGTCGTTACTTTACCGGCTAGTTCGGGCGGAACAGAAGTGGTACTGTTATTGATGTTCACACCAATTCCAATAACCAAAAACTCTGGAACAGGAGATTCGATTAGAATTCCGGAAATTTTTTTATCGTTGATGTAAACGTCGTTAGGAGGTACGATTCGCGCGCCTCCTTGATTTGGAATTTCTTCCTTTTGAAGCAATACATTAAGGGTATCAACCACGTTTTGGGCAATTCGGAGAGAGAGTTCCGTACTATTTATTCGGGAAAAATGATAATAATCCCATCGGACAAGCAGTGACATGGCCAACATTCCCTCCGGACTCCACCATTGATGATTTCCACGACCACGACCTGCCGTCTGCTCCCGGGCGAGAATTAAAACAGGAAGCGTCCAGGAAGTCTGACTCGACTCCGGACTGGTTCCATTCAAAAATTCGGATGCCGGACTTCGATCCAACAGTGTTTTCGAATCCCGTAAAAATTCTTTTCCCCAATCCTGCGTACTTGTAATTTTTTGAAGATAGAAAATCTTGTTAACAATGGTATTCTGCTCAATATAGGCAGTATCGATAATATTATTTTCCATAAAGATTGTACTCTTTTGTAAAAAATAGAATATTGGCCTTGACTTAAACGGTAAAAATCGTTACTCAATATATATATAAAAAGTATACCCTTGTTTGGGTAAAATAACAGACCCTTCTTCCTTAATTGGGAATAAACGGTAATGAAAAAAATAACATTAAATCAAAAACAGAATGAACAGAGTCATCGACAAATTCCCTTCTCCAGGGATATTAGAATATATTATATGTTCTTGCTCCTGTTTGTACTTGTGGAATTAAATGTATTTCAGATGCCGTCTCCATTATGGGCCGAGGAATGGGAACCGGACGAAGAGGATTACGTTCTTGTTTGTGAACCGGACGAGAACAATCCTTTCTTTTATGGGAATGATTCAACCCTTTTTGAGGAAGATTCCGTTTTTAACGCGAACCTTTATATGCCGTCATCGATTATATATCGTGGTCAGACAGCTTCCCCCTATTTGGGGGCGACGAATCCCTATAACAGTCCTGTTTTTGTAGCCCAGGCGAGTAATACGGAAACAGCAGCTCCGACCCTGCCCGGCGCTGGCACTACGGTGCCCACAACGACCAATACGGCGTCCGCAGGAATCGCGTCCGAGGCCCCCACCTTGAATAGTACCCCCCCTTCGAGTACAATATCCAATCCGTTCAATAATTTAAGCCCATCCGTTAATAAAATAACACGATTGTGCAATAAAGCATCGTTTGAATATTCCTTTATACCACGTGGTAATAAACATGATGGTCTACAAGTTCAGGAATTCGATCTTGCAACCCGATTTATAATTCCTTCAACTTGTTTGGCGTCCGCCTCTTTAAAAAATTCGGAAGCCTCCTTTTATATAGCCCCAAAATTTTCATTTCAACTATGGAACGGCGATTTTAGCTGGAATGGTTACTATCAGGATTTTCGGGAACAATGGCCGAAAAGTACTTTTAATGCCGGGGCTGATTTCGGTTTTAATGGTGAATATGGTGATTTTGGCGTTGATGCCTTTATCGATCTTGGAATCGCTTCCAGTTTTAACAAGATCGGTTCGAAGGCGTTTTATATTCGAGGCAGAGCGATGGGAACGCTGGCTATTACTGGAGATAGTAAATTCAAGGCAACCTTGGGGGCGATTTATTATGATCGTAACCATATTAAACTACTTCCTTCCGGGGGTGTCATTTGGCAACCCAATCCACAGAATGTATGGAGACTCGTTTTTCCTGACCCCTATATCGGACATCATTTGGGAAAATTAAACGATACCGACTGGTGGGCCTATATTAATGGAGATATCGGAGGAGGACGATGGCTCATTAGATCCTATGGTGAATCAATCAATGTTGATTATAACGACTATCGTTTCGGACTCGGTCTCTCCTTTACCACTCGTTGCGCCGTTAAAGGAAATATTGAGGTCGGAGGTGCCTTTGGCCGTGAAATGTATTCCTGTGGTCATGCCTGGTTTAAGCCGAATTCTTCTGTTTACCTAAAAGGCGGTATCAGCTATTAACAAATTTGGTTATTAAGACCGGAATATATTGCCATCATGGACCTATTACTTTACATAAAACAGACTATCTGATTATTGTTATGAATAACACTTTCCGATATAGATATACGAAACAAATCACGAGGATAATTCTGTTATCCGGTTGGATCCTTGTGTTTTGCATTATCTCCAAGGGACAAACAGAAGAACCCTTTTTTTATTCCGGAACCTCTATTTATACTCCACCCAAAAATTATGGTTTTTTTGGTTATTCACGTGCCGAGGAACCGTTGTCGGAAAACATATTGCCTCCTTCCAGTGGAGAATTGGCTAGCCAGAATCCATTGATTACGGATTCGAGTAATTCCTCTTTCCTTCCGAATAGAGTATCGGCACCAATATCAGACACGGATACAAATACGGAACCGGTTCTCATGGTCCCTCCCACGGGTAAAATATTAGCCTCGCCACAGGAAACGTATTCCTCCCAAAGCATAATGAACGAAAATCGGTTATCACGATTTACTCTAATGCCGCAGCCTGTTCGAAATTCATTGTTTCAGGGGGCAGCGGGAGGATTGAGTTATCTTCCCAACGTTTCCAAAAAGAATTTAGGTATGGTTCAGGCTAATGCGTCTGTTACAATGGGAATACCACTTCCAACAGAGGAATCTCCGCTTTTAATCACCCCCAGTTTTTCCTGGACCGATTTAGAGTTACCTCAAACGCTAGCAGGATTACCTCCACAACGGGAAAAACTATCACTCTACAAGTCGGGAATCTCTTTTGATTATTTATTTCCTCTCTCCGATTCGTTTCTGCTGGATGCCAATGTTCAAGTAATGTGGTCTTCGGATTTTCGGAGTAACAGTAGTAAAGCGTTTCGCATAAACGGATACGGAACCTGTGTCTGGCGAATGAGCGATCAAGCCCTAATGATTTTAGGAGCCGGATATAACGATGTTTCTGGATTTATGAAGATCTATCCGATTGGCGGAATTCTCTGGCGTCCCTCGGAAGAGCTCTATTTCGAAGCCTATTTTCCACGACCTAAAATAGCCTGGAGACTCCCTGATAATCTCGCCGGACCAAGTAAAGCTCCCTATTGGTTTTATGTTGCAGCAGAATTTACTACCGAAAAATGGGAAATTGAATCGATGGAAACCAGTTACTATTCCTATTCCAAGGAATGCGAACTTGTCTACTACGATCTACGTCTTTACGTTGGTCTGGAACGAAAAAGCCTGTCCCATCTCAATTGGGCTCTGGAAGGTGGACTTGTATTCGATCGAAATATGACGTATGATAATCGATTATGGAATTATGAAGAAAAAGTATCGCCAAAAGCTGTTGGCTTTGCCCGATTAAAAATGAGTTATTAACTCTTAATGGAAGGTCCTGATGACTGTTGTAATTAAAGAATGGTGGCTTGATCAGGAGATTGATCTAAATAGTAAAGTTCAACCTCCGGTCGGCCCGAGTATTACTCGTGTTAAATGTTGTATCGATTTAATATGTAACGTTGATTTAACCGGAAGAATACAGGTTCAGAGAATTACGTTGGCTCGCGGTATGAAGAAGAACCGATACAACGTTTCCTGTACCAAGGCGGGCCAATGGCTCGCCGACCAGTATTGTGAATTGGCAGTCAATAAAGGATTACGTTCTCTGGCAGATTCCATTATACAAAACGAAACACGATTAAAACAGGAAATCATTGATCGACATGCCGCTATGGCTCGAATTCCGGAAGAAGAACCCGTCACTAAAAAATCCGGGTCCTTTATGGGAACGTTTGTCGTTGGTATTATTAAATTGATCGGTTCTATTGTTCGTTCTTGTATAAAACTTGTAGGCGTTATCATTAGGAAATGTTCCAAAAAAGATTGAAAAATCCAAACGACAAACATCGTTTCATTTCCATTCGTAAAGGTGCGCCATAAAATCGTATTTGAGGAGAAACATCTTCCACTCGACTAGTGGTTACAACCACTTAAAAAACGGCGTTGACTGGAACGCGGACGTCTCGTCCGCACTGCCGGGAAAACAGGCGTCTCGCCTGTTTTATTCCCCTGATTGAACTCCTAAATGAAAGTGTTGTCTACCACCAGTGTTTACAACCACCAGATTATTTAGCAATCATAGTCCTGGCAATCATAGTCCTTTTGTTACCTCAAGATCTCCATACGGACGAAAACTTGAGGGAGATTAAAGATCAAACTGTAAAATATTTTTCTAATATTTCATTATCATTTCAGCAGAAAGGACGGTCGGTTCTGTAGGCCGTCCGCTGGAATCAGTCAGAGCGACACCGGCTTTTTTACGGTCAATTCCCAGAAGCATTGAACTTTCCATCCCCTCAATTTTTATCAAACCGTCATAATCCATGGTTATGACCGCATGAACCGGATCATTATAAGCTACAGTATGATTGAGTAAACTGTACTTTTTACATAACTCCTCCGGATAAAGATTATGTGTCTTTTCTATCCAGTCATAGGACGCGGAATTCAGATCAAAGTAGACGACATTATCCAGTATGCGAAGGAAATTGCGATGATAATGTCCATTAATACAGAGGCGAATACGGCCCGGATGCTTTTTATTGACCTCGTTAATGATTTTACGTAGTTCCTGCCAGTTGGCGACACTTCCCACTTCCCGTTCAATACTCTGGTGACTGACAAGAATACAAGGAAAGGGCGATTCGGACATGACTGCCTTCATCCACTCTACCTGCTCCGGAGGCACTACTGTTATCATATCGGTCTTCGCTTTAAAATAGTTGCCATGGGTATAATGGGTGTAGACTCCATCTATACAAAAATAGTTCGGATCAAATATTATAAATCGAAATCCATTTTTATCGAAGGTATAATGGCCTTTCGGCATTCGATAACATTCAAGCGACTTCTCGTACGCACAGCCATCCTGATCATGATTGCCAAGACAGTGATAGGAAGGAATCTTGAAATCGTTATACATATTGACAAAATCCATAAATTTGGGTGGATTATGGGTGAAGTCGCCCGCATGAATGATTAAATCGCATTGCTCCTTGACGGCACGTTCCTGAATCTGAACTAAATGCTCCGGAGTCTGCGAATAAAAGGTCCCCGGATAATGATGAATGTCGGCAAAAGCAGAAAATTTAATTCGTGTCTGCAACTTCTGCTTTTCTTCCGCCATTACAGATTTATTCCAAGGCAACACTGCTGCTGAAACTGCGATCAATCCCGCTCCTAAAAATCGACGTCGGTTCGCCTGACTTGACTCTTTTGATTCTGTCTTCATTTTTTGCTCTGTCTTCATTTCTTGTAATAATCCATTTCTTGTTATAATTCACGGACTGGTGTCCTGTACATCAGATATTCTAACCAGATATTCTAACCAGATATTTTAACCAGAATTATACACAATTACCAGCGATATTTTAAAAGAATAGAAAAAGACTCGAAATAAATTTACAACAATAGATATAATCAGAACAATAATTATACTCAAGGTCGTTATAAAAATCTATTTTTCAAAACAGGCGAGACGCCTGTTTTGGAAGATGCGGACGAGACCTGCCTGCCGTCAGGCATGGCGTCCGCGCTCCCAGGAATTGCCGATTTTATACCGGAGCCGGTATGGGCAGTAGCCTTCGGCTTCAATAATCCGCCCGTCGTTGCCAGGCTTGTACAAACAAGATCCGGAAAATTCAAATGGATTGAGTGTATAACGTCCTAAAGTATACAATACAGATTCAGGAACAAGGAAGGATATTGAGTTCACAAATAAATATACTCAAGGTCGTTATAAAAATCTATTTTTCAAAACAGGCGAGACACCTGTTTTGGAAAATGCGGACGAGACCTGCCTGCCGTCAGGCATGGCGTCCGCGCTCCCAAGAATTGTCGCATTTATACCGGAGCCGGTATGGGCAGTAGTCTTCGGCTTCAATAATCCGCCCGTCATTGCAGGGCTTGTACAAACAAGATCCGGAAAATTCAAATGGATTGAGTGTATAACGTCCTAAAGTATACGTTTATCAAATAAATACGTTTATACTGTCATTCAGGAAATAGAGAATGTCACGACCTTGTGTAATAACAGGTCTCATAAAATTATATAGTCTATAAAAAAGAGATTTTCAATCAAGAAATAAAAAACGACAAACACTGTTCGTTCCTGTCAGGGGAGGTTTTCGTGTTTGCCGTTTTTAGTCAAGGTACGACTTTATATCGTTGGGAAATTATTGTTTTTAATTTGCTTTCAGAACGTCTTGAAGTGCTGGAAGCGATTGTTTAGGTTCGTTTGTTCTCAAGGAGGAATTTCCTGCTCCGGAGACGTTATTGGCGGCAGTGGACTGGTTGTTGTCCGTTCTACTAGCCAGGACGGTTGGATCGGTTCCCTGAATCTGGGGATAGGTACCGCGGCTAACAACTTGCGGTTCGGTGAATCCATAGTTCAGGTAATGGCCCGCATCTCGTTCTCGAGCTCGACGAAGAGCATCGAAGTAGGCCTTCGTATTCCAAGGACCTTCGGAGAGTGTGACTCCGTTGTATTCCAGTAATGAACCTTTTCGGAAGTTCAGGTTGACAATGGACAGGTTGTAATCGACGACCATTCGGTAATAACTCGTTTCAGCTTCTGCAAGTTTCTGCTGTGCTTGTAAAACCTCGAATAAAGTTGTCTTTCCGACATCGAAGGAAGCACTAACCGCACGAAACTCTTTACGTGCTGCACGAAGAACACTCAAATAATCTTCAATCAAACGATAGGTACGGTCAAGGTCACGATAGTTATCCGAAAGGTTGTGGACCAGTTCAAGTTCCTGTTCCTGAAGGATAGCACGTTCACGAGAGAGCATGAGCTCGGCATTTCGAACTGCAGCCATTTCACGTCGGAACCCAATCGGAACCGAGGCGGTGACTCCAAGTCCCCAATTCTGCCAATTACCTTCGGTCAAATCACCAATGGCATTGGATTTTGTATTGTTCGAATCAAGAAGATCCTTGCCCATTCCATGGAACCGATATCGGCCTTCCAAGTCAATCTGGGGCAACAGATAATTTCTTTGTGCAATTAACTGTAGTTCGTATTTTTTGATATTCCATTTCTGTTTTCGCAGTTCGGGCGAACGGGCCAATCCTTCGGCAACAATCTCGTCCCAATTATATTGGACTCGGGCAATCGTTGGTTCGTCAACCGGTTTAATCAAACGACCATCGGTCGGAGCAATACCAATCATGTAACGAAGTAATTGTTCGTTTTTATACAGATTACTCTGTGCTTCCTGTACGGAGACCTTGAACCGTTGATAGTTCTGTTCCGCCTGGGCCATATTCTGTGCCGTTCCTTGAGCATGACCAACATCAAATTCGGCTTTAACGGTTCGCCAAGATTCCAATGCGGCATCCAAACCAGCTCCAGACGCACTTAAACTACGATAGGCATAATAGAGATTCCAATAGGTCTCTTCTATATCCTGTAACGTGTTTCGAACTCCCATCTCGAAATCTGCCAGGGCCATGTCCGTATTGATTCGGGCAATGACGACTCCATTATTACTGCCAATGGATGCATTCGGACCCGCAATCCGGTTGAAATCAACTCCGGCCCCCCGGAATAAAGGTTGGGTAAATCCAGCCTCCACATAGGATGTCCATACAGAAGAATACTGCCGATATTCCGCATCAGACCAGTCATAGCCTGCTCCCGTCCCCATATAGACGTTACCTCCAGTCGCCACCGTCTTCGATAATGTCGTCTGGAACGTTCCTGCCTCGGCTGCGTTGCCATAATAGGAGGGAGAAAGTGTTGAATCTCTATTTTGCGGTGTACCTTCACTCTGCCAGGATATTGTTGAACTCCATATTGCATCGTAGGCTGATAATGCTGCCTGAACGCCCGTCTGGGGATTCGTCTCAATTAAAGCCGGATCCCAAACGGTTAATGCCGCATTGGGAGAAGACAACAATAACGTCGGCATTCCATTGACTCCTGCCGATGAAAAATTGACGCCACTGAGCTGACGAAGAATTTTTCCATTCTCCAAGGCCATTTGACGTACCTCGTCAAGTGTCAGGAGCCATTCCTTTTCCGGATCCTGATTGTCCAGGGTTAATGGAGCCAATGTTTTACATACTTCATCCAGTGAAGGGACCGCTGTATCCGGATAGTCGATTTTCGTCTGCTCTGCTATATACTGACTCTCGACGTTTCCTCGTGGATGTAAAAAGATCGGTTGTTGGGGTTGACATCCTGTCAACGCCGCGATCGTTATGATTCCTGTTAGAAACCATCTTAATTTAAATTGCCGATTCATAGGTTAATCCCTTTTACAACGGATATTCACTTGGGGAACTGCATTTTTCTATTTCTTTACTTCCGATTCCTTGTATGAAAATTTTCTTTTCCCATAAAGGCCTTTTCGGATTATTTAGTCAAATGCTACAAGCGTTACCGTCTCTACCTTGACTTTTTATACAAAACACACTCTTTTGAAAACCCTTTATCCAGATTATACTGACATTTGTTTCCGGACTTGCCTTCAGTGGACGTCCCTGTCCTTGAATGTATTCTGCCTTTTGGTATATATCCTGTCCGTTGCCTCGTAAATTTTATTTAATACATTCGATATTATCAAATTTTTCGTTACAACTTCTACTACCATTACTTCTAATATCGGTCATACAATAGGCAATTCTGAAAACTTTTGTCCCCAAAACACAAAATTTTTATAGATTTTTTACAGGAGAGTCTTTTTATATTACGTATCTTTGCTATAATACACATATTAAACATAACAAGTGGAGCTGTAATATGAAACAAAACGAAGATAATGGACAGCAAGACGAACGATCGCCATTAGCAATTGGATACGCTTGGAGCGTTCATATTACTTCGTTAGCCATAGAAATGGTGGTTTATGTCCTGCTAGGACTTGCTCTGGACCATTATTTACATACATTACCCCTATTTATTATAATAGGCGCAATATGGGCTATGTGGGTTTTAATGCACCGTCTTGTTACTTTAGACAAACAGGGAAAAACAAAAGATGACTAACGAAGAGAAAATAAAGGAAATTTCTGTAAAAAATAGTGAAAATCTTTTTTTTTTAGGATCTACCTTAATTTTATTTTCAACCTTTAGTATTCTGCTATTGGTTATTGGTCTGTTGATCGAATGGTTTTTCATACGTGAAACCTGCCATTTTACAGTGTTTCTTTCCTGGGGAATATGTTACATTTCCGGAATGTTATCGTTCATTTTGAGCTGGAGGCTGGAACGAAAATATCGATTAGTCATAGCGACTGTAGGTACGGGAATGTTTATTCGTAGTGGATTTCCCTTGATCTCTGTCCTTGTACTATTTTTTATATTGGATAAAATAATACTTAAACAAGTCATTTTGGAAGTGGCCATAATATATATGGTAATGCTTCCGTATGAGGTTTGGTTGTTTTTACCCCAAAAAAACAGTACAAGTCAAGTTAATAAACACATAAACAAGTAGATGATTAACAATGAGTGATTTAATCAACATCGAAGAGTTGGGTTCCCATGTATCAGATGGAACAACGTATCATCTTCCGGAGTTTTTCGGGCATCTTCCGCCGTTACCATCAATAGATATTTTTGGATATGAGTTTCAGATCACTAAATATATGGTCATTGAGCTTGGCGTTGCGGTTCTAATGCTTCTTCTATTTGTACCACTGGCTTGGAAATTACGTTCAGGCAAACCGCTAAAAGGTCGTTATTGGAACCTGTTGGAAGTGTTTCTTTTATATCTGCGCGATGAAGTTATACGACCGTCTATTGGTAAAGACGCTGGTAAATTTGTCCCGTTTTTATGGACTTTGTTCTTTTTCATCCTTTTCTGTAATTTGGCAGGTCTGATTCCCTGGTTGGGTGGATCACCAACAGGATCGTTAGGGGTAACCGTCGTAATGGCTATTTCCACCTTTCTTGTGGTGATAGGATCCGGAATGAAAAAATTCGGTATTATCGGTTTTTGGTTGGGTCAGGTTCCCAAGATGGATCTTCCCGCCGCCCTGTCAATTATGCTAAAACCAATGTTATTCGGGATTGAAGTGGTTGGTCTTCTGATTAAACATTCCGTATTGGCCGTTCGTCTTTTAGCAAATATGTTTGCCGGACATCTGGTTCTAGCCGTTTTTTTGGCTTTTATAGCCGCTACAGCAAAAATAGTAGTTCTTTGGTTGGGTGTAACCGTAGCGAGTGTCGCTATGAGTGTTGCGCTGGACTGTTTGGAACTTTTTGTGGCTTTTTTACAAGCCTATATATTTATGTTTCTTTCGGCGTTATTCATTGGAATGGCGCAGCATCAGCATTGAAAAGTAGTTTCAGAAACTTTAAGGAGAATTTTACGTGAACAAGCTTTTGAAAATTTCAACCGTACTTTCAGTATTAGCCCTCTTTCTTCTTCCGGCAGCAGTTTTTGGTGCAGATGGCGCTGAAGGCGCTGCGGCCGCTACGAAAGGTGCAATCGACCTGTTGAGTATCGGTGTTGGTATTGTTATTATAGGCGCCGGTTATGGTATTGGTCAAATTGGAAAGAACGCTGTCGATGGAATGGCACGTCAGCCGGAAGCTGCAGGTCAAATCCAGACAGCAATGATTATTTCCGCAGCGCTCATTGAAGGTGTTACGTTTTTTGCTTTAATTGTCTGTTTATTGGCCCTACTGTTCAAATAATGTTGTAAAATTTACACAAAAACCGGTGGCTATATAATACAGGTGGATAATAAGATGAAGCGAAACGACTTCAAAACCAATACAACGTTCTTGGCCCGTTTTAAGCGGAAATTGCCGTTATTGACGACCATTCTGTCTATAACAGCGTTTAGTTTATTGATGGCCGGAGTAGCGTTTGCTTCTGCGGAAGCTGGTGGAGCAAGTGACGCAAGTGCACTGAATCCATTGGCCTCGTGGCGAGGTGACTTGGCGATTTGGACCGCGGTCGTCTTTTTAGGTCTTGTGTTCATTTTGGGCAAATTCGCGTTCAAGCCGATTGCCAAAGCCCTTGATGATCGGGAGCAGACCATGCATGATCGCGTTGCCGCCGCCGAAAAGGCAAATGCCGACGCAAAAGCTCTTTTAGAGCAGTATCAGCAAAAGCTGGCGAGTTCCGATCAAGAGGTGTCTCAATTAATTGCCAAGGCAAAAGAAGATGCCGAAAAAATGGCGGATTCAATTGTTGTCAAGGCAAAAGAGATGGCAGAAAACGAACACAAGAGAGCGTTAAAAGAAATAGAATCGGCGACAGACTCCGCACTTCAGGAATTGGCGACGAAAAGCGCCGATCTTGCAACATCCCTGGCAGGAAAGATTCTCAAAAAGGATATCGATTCTGCCACACACAGCGAGCTGATCAATGGAGCTATCAGCCAATTTTCCGGTAATTAAATCCGGTAAACAAGCGAGAGAGTGTTAATATGCCCTTGAATACACCCCAGGAACAGGACGCTCAGTTTGCGGCCGACTTCAGTGCGGACGTCACCAGAGAACAACTGGCAAGAGTCTATGCGGAAGCCCTATGTAATGCCTGTGCGGCCCAAAACGTTTCGGTTGATTTAATCCTTGAGGAATATAATTCTCTGATCCAGGATATCCTGAACGTTTATCCGAAATATGAAGAAATACTTTCTTCTGCAATGGTGCCCATGGACGAAAAGTTCCGTATGATTCAACAGACTTTTGTTTCCGCAACCAATATTTTCATGAATTTCCTGAAGACATTGGCCCGGCGTGGACGTCTGGAACTGATTCGGGATATTTATCGCCAGACACTTTTGCTCAATAATAAAAACAAGGGACGCATTCCCGTGTCGATTATTACGGCCGAACCTTTGGAACCGGCAACCGAGCAGTCAATGATTGCCCGGTTGGCAACCAAACTCGGCGGGGAACCGGAAATAAGCGCCCACGTCGATCCTAATGTGATCGGCGGTATTATCGTTCGTGTCGGAGACACTGTCTACGACGCATCCCTAGCAACACAACTTAAAAATGTGCGCCAACAGATGATTGACAGGAGCACCCATGAAATTCAAAGCCGACGAGATCGCTTCCGTAATACAGAAGGAAATTGAACAGTTTGAAACGCATATAGATGTCCGTGATGTGGGCCGAGTTCTCGAAGTAGGGGATGGTATTGCTCAAGTTTATGGACTGTCCGGAGTTATGTCCGGGGAAATGTTGGAATTTCCCAGCGGAGTACGCGGATTAGCGTTTAACCTTGAAGAAAATAGTGTAGGAGTCATTATTCTCGGGGATTACCTCGGAATTCAGGAAGGGGACGAAGTCCATACGACCGGTCAGCTATTACAGGTTCCGGTTGGAGAGGCTGTTCTCGGACGTGTTCTCGATCCCTTGGGGAATCCTCTTGATGGTAAAGGGCCCGTGGTTGCCAACGAATATCGTTTCGTTGAATCCAAAGCGCCTGGTATCGCGGAACGTCAACCGGTCCGTGAATCACTCCAGACAGGAATTAAGGCGATTGACGCCATGACTCCTATCGGACGCGGACAGCGAGAATTGATCATTGGTGACCGAAAAACAGGTAAAACGGCCATTGGTATCGATACCATTATCAATCAGAAGGATACTGGCGTAAAATGTTTTTACGTCGCGGTTGGCCAGAAAGATTCCACCGTGGCCGGTATTATTGAGACCCTTTGTAAAAATGGCGCGATGGAATACACCACGGTTATTGTGGCCGGTGCCAGTTCCGCCGCTCCTTTACAATATATTGCCCCATATGCCGGTACGGCCATGGCCGAGTACTTTATGTATAATGGCCAACACGCATTAATCGTTTATGACGATCTTTCGAAACAGGCGGTTGCCTATCGACAACTCTCCTTGTTAATGCGTCGTCCACCAGGACGAGAAGCGTATCCTGGAGATGTTTTCTACTGTCACAGTCGTCTGTTGGAACGAAGTGCGAAATTATCAGACGAACTCGGCGGTGGGTCTTTAACCTCGCTTCCTATCGTGGAAACGCAGGAAGGTGAAGTATCTGCCTATATTCCGACGAATGTCATATCCATTACAGATGGTCAGATTTATTTACAGCCTGACTTGTTCTTCCGTGGACAACGTCCTGCGATGAACGCCGGTATTTCCGTTTCCCGTGTCGGTGGGGCAGCACAGATTCCGGCGATGAAACAGGTTGCAGGTGGTCTTCGTTTAGACTTGGCCGCTTTTAGTGAACTGGAAGCATTCGCCCAATTGGGTACGGACCTCGACGCTGCCACCCAGGCACAGTTGGACCGTGGTTATACCATGAACCAACTTTTGATTCAGGGTGTTTGTGTTCCGTTAAACGTTATCGATCAAGTCTTTATACTCTATGCGGGCACAAAAGGCTTTTTGGATAATGTTCCAGTCCGTATGGTTAAATTATGGGAATCCGAATTTCTGGAATATTTGCATCAAAATGGTAAAGAGATTTGGGGCAAGGTTCATACAGCCCGGAAATTGAATCCGGAAATTAACGCGGAGATCGACACGTTTCTCAAGGGCTTTAATGAAGTCTTTGCGAAGAATCATCCGACGAAATAAAATTATAGATCGGGAGAGATATCGATGGCAAAAGCACGAGCTCTTGACAAGAGACGCAAATCGATTAAAAACATTCGCAAAATAACCAGAACGATGGAATTGGTTGCTACAGCCCAATTTCGTCGTGCGATGGAACGAGCCATTTCGGCAGACGCATTTACAAAGCGTCTTGTCCATTTGGTGGAAGACATAGCAAAGACCGGTTCGGCTGTTCAGCATCCTCTCCTGGAGGATCACAAGGAGCCGAAACGAGTTGTTTTACTGGTTTTAACCGCCAATCGAGGAATGTGTGGTGGTTATAATTCAAGTCTTCTTCGACTGGCAATGCAACGAATGTCGGAATTGCAGAATGAATATGAAAATTTAATTCTTCATGTTTCCGGTAAACGAGGAATAGCCTATATGAAATATCGTGGAGCCAAGGTAGAGGAGAGCTACGATTATTTCGATGTCAAGCCAACGTTCGAAGAAGTCGATGTTTTGGCGGAGAAATTTCTGTCAATGTACTTAAAGGGCGAGATAGATCGTCTGGAAGTTGTATACAGTAAATTTTTCACAATGTCGAGACAGAAAGCGGTGGTGGAAACGTTTCTGCCCATGACGGAACTTCGGTCGGAAGACACGACGGAGGAGAAGAAAGAGGGAGTTAAGGAGTTTCTTGTTCCCTACGAATTTCTTCCTTCACCGCAAAGTATATTGGAAGAGGTTGTACCGACGGCGTTTAAATCGAAGTTGTTCAAATGTTTTTTGGACGCTGCGGTTAGCGAGCAGATAGCACGTATGGTGGCAATGAAAGCGGCCACGGAAAATGCCGATACGATGATAAACTCTTTGACGACAACGTACAACAGAGCGCGTCAGTCGCAGATTACCAACGAGATTATCGAGGTTATCAGCGGCGCTAGCGCCTTGCAGTAATCATTTTTAGAATATAATCAGGTGTAACAGCTCATGAACGAAACCAGTACGGTAAAGAATATTGGTCGAATCACGCAGGTTATTGGTTCGACGTTTGACGCGGAGTTTGATGAAGATAAACTTCCGGCCATTTACAATGCGGTTAAAATCAATCAGAAGCAGGGTGATGTCGAACTCAATCTGACGGGCGAGGTTCAGCAGCAATTGGGCGGCGGTCGTGTACGCTGCGTTGCGTTGGGGTCCACGGACGGTCTTGTTCGTGGTATGGAATGTCTTGACACCGGCGCTCCTGTTTCGGTTCCCGTTGGAAAAGAAACGTTGGGTCGAGTCTTTAACTTGCTCGGTGATCCTATTGACCGTCTCGGTCCTGTTAAAGCCGAAACCTATCGGCCAATTCATCAGGATGCTCCTTCCGTTGTCGATTTATCTACAAATACGGAAATTTTCGAAACAGGTATTAAAGTTATCGACTTGTTGACCCCATTTGTTCGTGGTGGTAAAGCGGGTCTGTTCGGAGGCGCCGGATTAGGCAAAACCGTTATTCTTCAGGAACTGATTGCTCGTATCGCGAGTGCCCATGGTGGGGCTTCCGTTTTCGCCGGTGTTGGTGAACGAACTCGTGAAGGAAACGACCTTTGGCTCGAAATGCAAGAGGCCAAAATCGGAAATACCGGTCGTTCTGTTATCGAACAGACCACAATGGTCTTCGGTCAGATGAACGAACCACCCGGGGCTCGTCTGCGTGTTGCTCTTTCTGCTCTGACAATGGCAGAGTATTTTCGTGATACAATGGGAACAGACGTTCTTTTGTTCATTGATAATATCTTCCGCTTTTCACAAGCAGGTTCGGAAGTTTCGGCTCTTCTGGGTCGTATGCCATCTGCTGTCGGTTATCAGCCAACATTGGCTTCGGAAATGGGTGCATTGCAGGAACGTATTGCCTCAACAAATAAAGGAGCTATTACATCGGTACAAGCAGTATACGTCCCTGCGGACGACCCGACCGATCCGGCGCCGGCAACTGCTTTTGGTCAGTTGGACGCGTTCGTTTATCTGGAACGTCGTATTTCCGCTAAAGGTATTTATCCTGCCGTTGATCCTCTAGCTTCATCCAGTCGTGTTCTTGACCCGCAATATGTGGGAGAACGCCATTATAACTGCGCACGACGGGTTCAACAGATGTTGCAGAAATATCGGGAACTTCAAGATATTATCGCGATTTTAGGTGTCGATGAATTATCCGAAGACGATAAATTGATCGTCCATCGTGCTCGACGTATGGAACGATTCCTTTCCCAGCCGTTCCTTGTAGCAGAGGTTTTTACGGGCAAACCCGGCGAAATCACTCCTCTGGCAGATACAATTCGTTCCTTCGAAGAAATTGCCGATGGAAAATGGGACCATCTGCCGGAACAGGCGTTTATGTATGTTGGTTCTGTTGAACAGGCTGCGGAACAAGCCGAACGACTTGAGGCGGAAGCGAAGAAAAAATAATACCGTGCGTAAATGTTTCGTACACGTTTTGGAATCGCAAATGTAACACTCCGCATGAAAAGAAACGGAATATGTCCGTTTCATCAAATTCAATAACAAAATTAATCGGATGGAATTTTCCATAGGAAACTGATATGAAGTGTGTCGTTGTAACTCCTGAAAAGACAATTTTAGACGTAGAAGCAAATTTTGTAGTCGTTCCTTTATTCGATGGTGAATATGGAGTTGCCCCCAGGCATACACCGTTAATAGGTCGTATCGGAGGGGGAGAACTTCGAATTACCAATACCGCTAACGAGGTTGAAAGTTGGTATATCGAAGGAGGGTTCGTTGAAATTCTCAATGATGTCGTTTCAATATTAACACAGAAGGCGTGCAAGTCAAATACGTTAAATTCCGTTTCGGTACGTCAGGAGTTGGAGGAACTTCTTCATCCAGGTAAATCTGGTAAAGAAGTTTTGAATCGCGACTTGGCGATAAACAATGCACGTTCAAAAGTTCGACTAGCCGAAAAAAGACGTAAATAAAAAAAGACCGTTAATAAAAAAACCGTTGAATGTTAAACGTTCGACGGTTTTTTTATGGGAACCTTCCTGCTATTTCCACTTGATCTATTATCTATCCACCGAACCGGAATAATATGGTTATTTTCAAAATTATAGGTTCCGTCTTCAAAACATCCCTATCGTCAAACCGTGGAGGAAGGTGTAATCGGAATCCCGGTCTCTCCAAACAGTCACAAACTATATATACTCAAGATTGTTATACTCAAGTTTTTTATAAAAGTCTTTTTTCCAAAACCGGCGAGACGCCTGTTTTGGAAGATGCGAACAAGACATACGCGCTCCCGGGAAATGCCGAATTTATAACATCCTAAAGTATATCAACTCCGAACACTTTTTTAAAAACAAGATTTTAAAGAATGTAACCGTTCACAGATATAAAGTGAAACCACGGATAATAATGATTTTCACGGATAGTTGTTTGGCAAACAAATTTTTATGATAAAATTATTTATGATAATAGATAAAAATATTTAGTATGTTATTGGCAAATATTGTATTTTACGGCAGACTATCGGTGTTTATCCGTGATATCCGTGGTTCCAAAATCGTTCGTGAATGGTTACCAAATTTTTTATGATAAAATTATTTATTATAATGGTTAAAATGTTTAGCTTGTTATTGTAAAATATTGTATTTTACGGCAGACTATCGGTGTTTATCCGTGATATCCGTGGTTCCAAAATCGTTCGTGAATGGTTACCAAATTTTTTATGATAAAATTATTTATTATAATAGATAAAAATATTTAGTATGTTATTGGCAAATATTGTATTTTACGGCAGACTATCGGTGTTTATCCGTGATATTCATGGTTCCAAAATTGTTCGTGAATGGTTATAAAAGAATCAACGATTAAAAAAAATATTTTTAGGGTTGCATTTTGCTTTTAGATATAATACAATGCAATTAGGGCAATTGAAAATCGTGTAATAATCATTTTTAAAAGGAGAAATAATGACATCAAAATTGAATCGTCGTCATTTTTTAAAGGGTACGTCATTAACGGCACTTTCTTTAGGAACCATGCACCTTGCGGGTTTTCCTGCGCCGGGTTTGAGCAAGGAGAAAAGTCCTTCGTCGAAATTAAATATCGTCAGTATTGGAATTACCGGAATGGGAGGCGGTAATCTCAATCAGGTCAAGGGCGAAAACATTATCGCACTATGTGATGTGAACGACAATAATCTCGAACTAAAAGGAAAAGAATTTCCGAACGCGAAACGATATTTTGACTTTCGCGATCTTTTCGACGAGGTTAAGGATATCGATGCAGCCGTTATTTCGACCCCGGACCATACCCATGCAGCAGCTACGGTAATGGCCTTAAAACGTGGTATTCACTGTTATACGGAGAAACCGTTAGCCCATGAAATCGGTGAAATCCGTATTATGCAGGAACTGGCGCGTACCAAAAAATTGTACACACAAATGGGAACCGTTATTCACGCAACAGAGAATTATCGACGTGTTGTCGAACTAATTCGGGCCAAAGCAATTGGAGAAGTAACAGAAGTACATGTTTGGTGTGGTAAAGGCTGGGGAGGCTATCCCACTCCATCGGGAAAATACGAATGTCCTAAAAATCTCCATTGGGATCAATGGATCGGACCAGCGGAAATGATCGAGTACAATGCCTGTTATCAGCCCGCACGATGGCGAGGCTATTGGCCGTTCGGAACCGGAACCTTCGGAGATATGGCCTGTCACCTCATGGATTTACCTTTCTGGGCTCTTAATCTCGGATATCCAATCTCGGTTGAAGCAACATGTCCTTCCGAAATCAATCAGTTATGCTGTCCCTTGGACGTAACGGCGAAATATGAATTTGAACTCAAGGAAAATGGATCCAAACGTATTCTGCCTTTTACTTGGTATGATGGTCAAGCACGACCGGAAGTTATAAAGGAAAAGGGATTGGCCAATTTGGGAATGGGTATTATTTTCGTTGGTTCCGATGGTATTCTCGAAGCCGATTACGGTTCCATACGTCTTTATCCGGAAAATAAATTTGCCGAATATAAACGACCTGATCCTTCCATACCGTCCTCGCCTGGTCATCATGTGGAATGGCTCAACGCCATAAAAAATAATGGGCCACAAGCGCTTTGTGAATTTCAATATGCAGGTACTCTGTCTGAAGCCGTTCAGTTGGGGGCCGTCTCTCTCCGTGCAGGAAAGAAAAAACTGCTCTGGGACGCCAAAAATATGAAAATCACCAATATTCCGGAGGCCAATAGCTTTATTATGCGAAAATATCGAGATGGTTGGTTTTTATAAAATATTATATTATTTTATACGGTACGACGTTATAAATTCGGCATTTCCTGGGAGTGCGGACGTCTCGTCCATCCTCCCAAACAGGCGTCTCGTCTGTTTTGAAAAATAGACTTTTATAACGACCTTGAGTATATAAAACAATAAAATAAATCCTACAATACACGGGCTGGTGTGATAAAACCTGTTTTATGGACAGCCCGGAATGGAAACGCGAACCTCTCGTCCATCCTCCCAAACAGGCGTCTTGCCTGTTTTGAAAAATAGACTTTTATAACAACCTTGAGTATATAAAACAATAAAATAAATCCTACAATACACGGGCTGGTGTGATAAAACCTGTTTTATGGACAGCCTGGAATGAAAACGCGAACCTCTCGTCCGCATCACCGGGACACAGGGCATCTTGTCCTGTACTTTTCTGGACTGAAATGCCATGTATCCTGTCCGTATCCCTTTAAAATTACCATATTATACAGCTTTATTTTGCCTATATTAATCACCAGCCTATAAACGGGAGGAAATAATTATTGCGGTATAACATAAAAAACAGGAAACGGGAATTCTAAAGATAATGATTTTCAAAACGGAGACTCTATTTATTTTCTTCGGCGAAGGAACGTAGTTCCTTCGTTAATTTACGATCTTTATGGAGCATCTGGTCATCCAGTTCCAAGGCTCGTTTACATTCGTCGGCAGCCATTTCCTTCTTCCCCGAGAGGAAAAGGGCCTTCGCATAAAGAACTCGATATTTAGCATCTACTGGCGCATATTGAACTGTTTCCTTCAATATCGGTAACGCCGTCTCAAGCCATTCATTCCGATGACTATTTTCATAACATTCAAGTTCCATTTGGCCAATTTGAAATCGAACTGCCGCCGAATAGGGGGCCGTCCGCAAAAGATGAAAACGTACCCGATTGAGGAGTTCCCTATTTTCTCTGGTCATATTCACTTCATATTTTATACGTGCACGCCCATAACACTGTTGTGCTAGAGAAATGGACCAAGGATCGGCACGACAAAAAACATCCGGTTCCAAATTTTGCTCCTGCCGTCCATCCGATGGGACTTGCTCCAATTCCCGTGATACAAAATTCCCCTGAAATGCAGGCTTTAATATAAAAATAACATAAAGACAAAAACATACCATCAATATCAATAAAAAGGAAATGGACCGTTTCGAACTATCGAGATACGAAGATTGCGTATTGCAGGAACGATTGACGAGAATTGCAATAAACAGCCAGATTGTCATAAAGATCGAGGGATAGGCAATACCACCGGCAGCCCCCAAATTGATCAAAGCCGTAATGATTCCAACGACTAAAGATATATCAATAGCCAGAGAACCTTGTTCCGGCGTAAAAGAATACTGAAATGTTTTTAAGACCATAAAACAGGTAAAATACGAAATCACAAGAGCCGCGAGAAAAAAGAGTACAAAAAAGAAATCAAGCGGAACTGAAAGTATCAAGGAACAAAACCAAACCAAAATAATCGCACTAAAACTCGATAAAACAACAAAATTTATATTAGAGGCTAAAACGACCTCTTGTTTTGTATCCTCTTTTAATTTACCGTTGTCTTGTTCCCATTCCGTTTTACGAAAAAAGGGAAGTACAATACTCCCCGTAAAAAGACATAACAGGATTATCAGTGCGGGAATTCCAAAAATAGCTGCCACTTCAAATGCAAAATTGTGTGGATCGGCAATCGTTTCACTCGATTGCGCCAACATATACAAGGGATAATTGTTTTGAAAATTACCGGGCCCCACTCCAAACCAGGGATGTGCCTGAATCATACAACAACTTGCCCTCCAGTATTCCAGACGATATCCGAAGGATTTGCCAGCCTCGGAAAAAACTTCTTTATCCAGAACGCCTGTAGCCAGCGCCAGCAGAAGCCCTCCTACACTACTTAAAATAATACCACCAAACAAAAGGGAAATAGATAATAACCGTTTTCGCCGTTTCTCCCTGTCCCGAACATAAAGGCCACTGAATATCATTAACAGAACTGCATAAAGGATAATCCCACCTCCAAATGCAAGGACCCCCGATCGACTCTTCGTTAATATCAGACTCAAGGAAACCGGTATGATTACAATTGCAAGTAATATAACCGAATAGAGAAAAAGAGACCACTCTCTTGAATCGGAAGAATCTGTCCCCTTTCCTTTAAACAAAAGGGATAGCCCACGAATAACAAGCCAGACAAAAATCCCAATCAACAGAACGAGCCAGGGAGCTAGCAGGCCAGCTAGTGTATTGGTTAAACCGTAGGTACCAAGCGGTTCCGAACTAGCCAGAATACGATTCTCAAGGAGAATGCGTTCGGGCGAACCTGACGGAAAATACATGCCGTTTTGAGCCAACATTGCTTCCGGATCGGCTAAATAGGCACGCCGAAATGCAGGATCCCGAATCGTATAACAATAAATGGCATAAAACGATTCCGCTAAAACAACCGCAATGATGATTACAATAAAAAACCGAATAAAGACTTGATAACTCGTTCGATCAAGAACGCGAAAAAAGAAATAGATATTAAAAGCGGTCATCCATAAAAAATAATAATTGAACGCATAACGTATATTACCCGACTGATTCCACCAGAGAACAATCATAGATAATAAAGTCCAAATGGACAGAAGAATAACACAACCGTCTACCCAATGAAATTGAAAACGTTTTTGAGACGTTTCCTTGAACAAAAAGGGAATTGCCACCAGTCCAATAAAAGCCAGAAACCAACCGGCAAAAGCGGGAAGAAGATCCCCTTCCCTAAACGCTCCTTCCGGAGCGGAAATTAATGAAAATAAAAGGACAATTTCCATTAGAAATAAAAACAGTCCTTTATATAATGAATTCGAAATCAAGGGTTCTATGGTCGTCGAAGATGTCACAACTTCACGTTTGGATCGAGATTTGTCTTTGGGCGACATGAAAACCTCCCGTTCACCCTTGATTAAATACAATCTTGATTAGTAGCCATTCACAAACGATTTTGGAAACACGGATGTCACGAATAAACACAGATAGTCTGCCGTAAAATACAATATTTTACAATAACAAACGAAACATTTTATCTATTATCATAAATAATTTTATCATAAAAAGTTTGTTTGCCAAAAAACTATCCGTGAAAATCAGTGTTATCCGTGGTTTCACTTT
>CAYUAP010000008.1:0-11434 GCA_964442735.1 uncultured Planctomycetaceae bacterium
TCCAGTCTACTCCGTGTTTTGGGTATAAAACAGGCGAGACGCCTGTTTTCCCGGCGGTGTGGACGAGACGTCCGCGTTCCAGTCTACTCGTTTTTCCGGAAACAGGGATTACCCGTTTTATTTAAAATAATCGACCGCATTTCTGAAGATGGCAAAACCATCACCGTATTCGGAATCGGCTTTCTCGTTTCGGACGACCATTCTTGTCCATTGCGGATGCTGTGTTCGATCGATATATCGTTCGGGGTGGGGCATTAGGCCCAGTATCCGTCCGGTGGAATCACATACCCCGGCTACGTCGCGAACGGCACCATTCGGATTGTCTTCAGACAGATATCGAAGGACCAACTGGCCATTTTTCTCCAAGGTATCCAAAACCTGTTCCGAATGGGCGACAAAACGACCTTCAGCATGGGCAATCGGTAAAAACATCGACTGAATTCCCTTTAAAAAAACAGATCGATCACCATCAACTCGAAGATGTACCCAACGGTCGGTATACATTCCCGACTTGTTCCAGGTCAGTGTAGCAGGGGCCCCTTCGCTATCGTCCGCGATTAAAATACCCGACTTGACAAGAATTTGAAATCCATTACAAATACCGAGCATTAATTTTCCAGCATCTCTAAATTGATGAAGTGCATCCGCGAGATGATGCCGAACCTGATTGGCCAAAATACGTCCGGCAGCAATATCGTCGCCATAACTAAATCCGCCCGGAAAACAGAGAATCTGGAATCGTTCCGTTATTTTCGGATCGTCCAGAAGACGATTAATATGAATTCGTTCGGTAACAGCGCCCGCTAGCTCAAACGCCCAAGCCGTCTCCCAATCGCAATTCGTACCCGGCGCTCGTAATATTAAAACATTTGGTTTCATTTCACGTCTCCATATTCACCGCCGAAATCTAACGGCTTCTGCCAATACTTCTTTAATTCGTCCAACGTTCGTTCCACCAGGGTAACGCCGTTATTGCCCGTTATCTTCAATTGATTATCGTCTGTAACACGACCCACCTGATATAAAGGAATCTCCTTTTCCGCAAAAATCGCTTCAAACTCGACTGCAATTTCCGGCTTGACCTCAACCAGAAAACGACTGTTCGATTCGCTAAAGAGTCGAATAACATCTTCCGCCTCTTCTTCTGACCGATTGGGAATGGTACGCATTCCTGGTTTTTCGTTGGAATCCAGTTCAAGGGGCAGATGTTCCAGCCACAATTGCGCCCCTAAATTACCCGCAAAAGCCATTTCCGCTGCGGCAACAGCCAGACCACCTTCACTCAAGTCATGGACCGAACGAACCAGTCCCTTCTGAATCGCTTCGTAAAGCGCATAAAAAGTCCGACGCGCTACTGGAATATCGACTTCTGGCACTTGACCTCCCTTTAAACTGTAGACCAGTGCGTAATGGGACCCCCCCAACTCGTTCTTTGTTTTTCCTATTAAATAAAGATAGTTGTTCGACTCCTTCATATCCATTGTAACACAAGTCTGAACGTTCGGAACCTGTCCCATGGCGCTAATCAGTAGGGATGGTGGAATGGCAATCGGTTCGTTTCCTCCTTTAGGACGAAATTCGTTATTAAGTGAATCCTTCCCACTAACAAAAGGAACACCAAAACCAATGGCCAAATCATAACAGGCTTCCGCGGCCCGAACCAGGGACCCCAAAACCTCCGGTTTATCTGTATTCCCCCAACAGAAGTTATCCAGAATGGCAATTGTTGCCGGATTGGCCCCTACGGACACAGCATTGCGTATGGCTTCATCGATAGCACTCGCCGCCATATTATAGGTATCCAAGTCGCCATAATTCGGATTCATTCCACAGGAAATAACCAACCCCTGACGCGTAGAGATACGGGGACGTAAAACAGCAGCATCGCCCGGTCCATCATTCATAACACCGACCAACGGTTTTATAACACTTCCCCCTTGTACTTCATGGTCATATTGACGAATCACCCAATGTTTGCTCGCTATATTTAAGGAAGACAACATTGTTTTCAGAGCCGTATCAAAATCGTTATCAACGGCAATTGTCGTTTGCGCGGGCAATTCATTACATCCAACGGGGACAAGAGGCGTTACCGGTTGCGATTCATAAATTGCCTGACGAATAACCGGCGGACGTCCCTCGTGTAAAAAGGACATTGGCAGGTCGGCAACGGTCGTTCCATTATATTTTAAATGAAGACGGCCCGTTGGCTTGAACTCGCCAAGAATAACGGTTTCAACCCCTTCACTGTCCGCAAACGCTTTTAATTCGTTCCATTTATCCTTCGGAACAGAAAAAACCATTCGTTCCTGTGCTTCACTGATCCAGCATTCGGTATAAGAGAGCCCTTCATATTTGACCGGAATCGCATCCAGATTGACTTCCGCGCCAATTTTCTCGCCCATCTCCCCAACCGCACTGGAAAAACCGCCCGCCCCACAGTCGGTAACCGCGTTATACAAATTACGATCCCGTGCTTCCAGCAGGATATCGAGTGTCATTTTCTCCGTAATGGCATTTCCAATCTGGACAGCCCCGCCGGAGAGAGTTTCGCTATCGCTGGTCAGTTCCGCACTACTAAACGTAGCTCCGTGAATACCATCGCGCCCGGTTCGACCACCCATTGCGACGATAAAATCACCCGGTTGCGGATTTTTAAACGATTTATCGACCGGAATCAAACCAACGTTTCCGCAATAGACCAAGGGATTTCCGAGATATCGACGGTCGAAATAGACGGCCCCGTTTACAGTGGGAATTCCCATTCGATTACCGTAGTCGCGGACTCCCGCCACAACACCTTTAATAATTCGGCGCGGATGCAGAACTCCGGGCGGTAAATGATCATTATCGAATTCCGGCGGAGCAAAACAGAAGACATCCGTATTACAAACGGGCTTGGCCCCCATTCCGGTTCCCATGGGATCCCGTATTACTCCACCTATTCCGGTATTAGCCCCCCCATAGGGCTCCAGTGCCGATGGATGATTATGCGTTTCCACTTTAAAACAGACGTTGTAATCGTCGTCAAATTTAACAACACCCGCATTGTCCGAGAAGACACTAATACATTGATCCTGCGGACCAAGATTCTTCCGGACTTCGACCGTAGCAGCAAAAATCAGTTCCTTTAGCATATTTTTAAAAATTCGTTTGCCACTCGGACCTGTATATTCAATTCGCCCCGCCAGGGTTTTATGACTGCAATGTTCACTCCAGGTCTGCGCGACAGTCTCCAGCTCAATATCAGTCGGATCGCGATCCAGTCCTGTAAAATAGGTTTTAATCGTCTGCATCTCCGTCAGGGATAAAAAGAGCTGTCCCTTCCGACTCAAATTTTCCAACTGTTCATCCGTCATGGAACGAAGTGGAATGGTCGTTAAATTAAATTGATAGGGAGTACCGAATTGAAGATGGTCAAATGGAAGTGCGTCGAAGACAACCTGTTCCACCGCATCGTTGGCCAATAGTTTTTCGGCCAATCGGCGTACCCCGGTCTCGTCTACCCCTTCAACCCGATATTTTTTAAAGGTTCGAACCGCTTCGGCTTCAACACCGAAGGCACGCATGGCCTTCCTGGCATTATCGGCCACGGTATCCGTGACTCCCGGCTTCGGAAGAACGTAAACCACCTTCCAACCCGGAGAGACCATTGTCGGCTCGTTCTTAATAACTCGATTAAGTTTAATCTGTTCGACCACCGTATCGGACAAGAGCTGTTTCGCTACCATTCGAACCTGATCCTCCGACAGATCGCCCTGAACAAGATAACCGTGTACAAACTTTAATCGGAGATTTTCTGATAAACCGAGATCACGAGCGTCTGACGTCGTTTCCTCTCCCGTTACATCCGGCTGTCCCGGAATTGCACTGATTTCAACTTCCCAAAGCATCGCGTTTCTTCTTCGCTTCCTCTAAAAGGGTTTTACGCTGATCGACATTCTCGCTCTCAACGAGTGCTGCCTTCCATTTCGCCAAAATAAATTCAAAATCGGCTATCGCCGCCAATACCGAGTTACTATTCGTTCCAAAAATATCCACCCAGACTTCCGGACTTCCCGCCGCCAGACGAGTCATATCGGCATAACCGGTCCCTGACAGATCATATTCCTTCCGTTCAACCAAGGTGGCCAGAATTCCGGAGAGAAGATGCGGTAAATGACTCGTTCGGGCCAATATGCGATCATGCTCCTTCGGATCGAGTATAATTGTACGACTTCCGATTCTCTGCCAAAACTGCTGTAGGAGTGTCAGTGCGGAATTGTTTTCATCAAGTTCGACCGGAGTTAAAACGGTCGTCTTGTCCAGGAAGAGGTCCCCGTTCGCATTTTCCGGACCAGTTTTTTCACTGCCAGCAATAGGATGGGAACCTATAAAAATTGTATTTTCAGGAAACGAGACCGACTTGAGTGTGGTTACAATATATTCCTTCGTACTCCCAACATCGGTAATCAAATAAAATCGGGAAGAATCTCCGACCTCCTCTATCGCCTTGAGCGCCGCCTGTACCTGTTCCACAACCACTCCAACCGGCGTTCCCACTAAAATCAGTATCGGTCGATTATTAGAGTTGGCCTCCTTTTGCAGTTGTAGAATCGCGTCCTTCCAGGAAAGAAATGCCTGATCAACCAGATGGATCGACTGTAAATCCAAACACCGATTCCTGGATCGACAGACGGCAAATATCCTATCCGCCATATCCACCGACCGAGACGCCAACGCCACCGAGCCGCCTAAAAGACCCGCCCCCATTATTATAATACCTGAAAATAACCTGTCCATAATAATTTATTATACAACAAGTGGGAATTTCTTTCAAGGAAGACCGGTGTTTGAGGTCTATTTCCACCACAGATCCGATTTATTTTTACATAATTATATATATTATATAATAGAATTCCCCCTGTTCTGATATTTGTTGTGTTATTAATCAATTGTAAATTTATTAAAATTATGGGGAACCATTGAATCTAATTGGGGTTCTAAAATACTGAAAAAGTTGAGGGGTGTTAGCAAACATTTTTTCAGAAACCGTTCTTCTGTATTTTAGATCAATCAATATTATTGAGGTAATTTTATGCATTCCATTCGTTTTGAAGAATTGGAAGATCGAACTCTTCTAGCCGTTTGTGGGACCGAATATGCATTAATCTGCGATACTTTTTCCGATTATTGCTTGTCCGAAACACAATCCGAAACCAACATTATAGAATTAGTTGACGCAACGGCCAGCACTCTTAAATCAGCAATCAACGAGGCGGAAACAACCATCGAAAACGATCTAATCGTCATTCGATTGAACGATAGTACTTCCATTGACTTCAAGGGTATTGACTTCAAGGGTGAAGTATTGGCCATTGATATTGCCTACGAGGAATATGGCTCTCTTTCTCTTGTCGGAATGACAACGACGGGAGAAGTCATTGATATATCCCATATAATAGATAAAAGTAATTATACAGTTACCGCAGGGACTTTTTTTAATGGGTCCATCTACCTGAATGTAGAGGATTGTGTTCGAAGCGACGAATTTGAGGCGGCCAATGCAGCCTCCAATCAAACAGTTACCGTTTCCGAAGCGGTTACAGGCCTGGATGAATTACGGGCGGATGAACGTTTCTGTGATATTGACGGCGAAGGATATTCTATTGTCATTATTGATACGGGCATTAATTCCGATCACGACTATTTTCTTGACGATGATGGTAATAGTCGAATTATCTATCAGTACGATTTTGTCAACGGAGACAGTGTGGCCGAGGATGACGACGGCCATGGTACCAACGTGGCAAGTATCGCAACGGGTAATGGTGATTACGGCGGCTTGGCATCGGGAGCAAACATTATTGTCCTCAAGGTTTTTGATGCCGACGGCAATGGTAATTTTAACGCGATAGAACAGGCCCTTCAATGGGTTGCCGCAAATGCGGACAACTATAATATCGTTAGTGTAAATATGTCGCTGGGAACTTCCTCCATCTATACGTCAATACCTTCGGAACAGGGACTGGGAATTGCGGACGAGATTGAGACGTTAGCCGCACGGGAAATAATTGTAACGGTTGCGGCCGGAAACGAATTTTATGAAAACAATTCGTTGGAAGGATTGTCCTATCCGGCGATTCTGTCCGGGACCCTGGCAGTGGGAGCCGTTTACAGTGAAAATATTGGTCAAGTAAACTACGCTTCGGGCGCAATTGATTATACGACAGGAACGGACCGAATCTGTTCGTTCTCCAATCGGAGTTCGACCCTGGATATGGTTATGGCCGCAGGAGCTGCAATTACCGGAGCGGGTATCAATTCCGCCACCTCTTTGTCTACCTATACCGGAACCAGCCAGGCGTCCCCGATTCTCGCGGGTACCGCTGCGCTGGCACAACAAATTGCCAATAAATATCTGGGACGGTCACTAACGGTCAAGGAGTTCAATTGTCTCTTGACAGAAACGGCCGATATTATTTACGACGGTGATGACGAGAACGACAATGTTAAAAATACCAATACTTCCTATTATCGGGTAAATGTTTATGCACTAGCAGAAGCAATTTACGGTATGTCTACCGGCGATTATGTTATTGGAGATCAAAATGACAACGAGGATAAATCTCCAGAAGAAACGCCGGAAGAAACAATACAATTGACCGCACCGATAATTTCCGTTACCTCCACGGGAGCACAAACGGCAAAATTAACGATTGAAACGGTGGAGGGGGCAATCGGTTATACCCTTGAAATTGCTACTTCCGAGGATTTCCAGAATGCGAAATCGTTTTCGCTGTCCCGATCCGGAACCTTTACGGTTAACGGATTGTCAATAAATGAAACCTATTATTTTCGTGCTATGGCAAATTCCAACGGTACAACGGCAGAATCTTCTGAATGGTCGGAAACCGTTTCGATTTCCAACGACGAAAAAACTGTTACGACAACAAAACTTTCTGTACCGTTGCTGGTCTCTGTTACAGCAGAGAATGAATCGGAAGTTGAATTGATTTTCAACTCCACGACAAATGCGTCTTCCTATATTCTGGAATACTCAATCGACTCGAACTTCTCGACAGACACGACTGTCTCAATAACCCTTTCTACGGCGGGAAATGTTTCTTTGTCCGAACTAACGGCAGGAACTACCTATTATTTCCGTCTTAAAGCGGTTGGTCAAGGTATATATACCGATTCCGACTGGTCGAGGACTCTATCGGTCACAACAAAGGAGGAATCAATAATTAATCCGGAAGAACCGGATCCCCCCGTTGTAGAAACCCCGTCACTGAACGTTCCGGAAATTACTAATTTGTCGGCCCTGGGAGCAGGAAAAGGTAATTTGACTTTTAGTACTGTCGAAAATGCATCCGGTTATCTGCTTCAGATTTCGACCTCCTCCGATTTTTCAACAGTTCAGGAAATAACGCTCAAAAGGTCAGGCAGTTATACGATCAACGGACTCTCCTCCGGAATCGTGTATTATTTCCGACTAATGGCAATTTCCAATGATAGCGAATATAATAATTCGGACTGGTCCGAAACCCGATCTGTTTCCTGGCAAATGAATACGGGAAACGATTGGTTTAACCAAAATCGAAAAAATCGCTTTTTCCGATAATAGAATTCTTCGAGAAATAAATCAATGAAATACCGACACGAATACAAACACGTCATTACCTATATCGACTATTTAACGGTACGGCAGCGTCTTCTGATGCTGTGTCAACGCGATAAATATACCCGGGAAGCAGGCCATTACCTGGTCCGAAGTCTTTACTTCGATAACGCGAACAACAAGGCTCTCTTCGAAAAAATAGATGGGGTCAATGATCGGGAAAAATATCGAATTCGTTATTATAATGGAGATCTTTCCTTTATTCGACTTGAACGGAAATCCAAACATAACGGGTTATGCTACAAACAGAGCAGTCGAATAACGGCGGATCAAGTAAAAAACCTGCTCAAATATAATTGGCATTTTCTTCAAGAAGTGAAGGATCCGCTTTTTTCCATATTGTATTTTAATATCATTACACTGGGACTTCGCCCAAAAACGATTATTGACTATCAGAGGGAGGCCTATATCTATCCGGTGGGCAACATTCGGATCACTTTTGACAGTAATATACGGACAGGGGGATCGTCACTTGATTTTCTGGATCCCTTTAGTCCAACGGTCAGTACCGGCCCAAATTTTATTATGGAGGTCAAATATGATGAATATTTCCCTTCGATTTTATCGGATGCGATACAGACTGGGGGAAGAAGTGCAGCAGCATTTTCAAAATATGCGGTGGGCCGAATCTTCGGGTAAAAACGAAGGTGGGAAATTTTCGGTCCCTAAATTTAGATGCCTAAAGTGTAATCAAGACATGTTTTGAAACCACGGATTACGAGGGTAAATACCATTTGTTTACAGAAAAAGTTCTGTTTTGTAATAAAAAATCAACACAATAAAAAATCAACACAATAAAGGTAATTTTATTTTTTATTATAATGAACGTTGTTTGCCTAAAAAGATCGTGAAAATCAGTTTTACCCGTTAGTTACAAATAAAATTATTTACAGTTTGAGTAAACCAAAAGTTTTTAGTTAGATGTATGGAGGATTGTTTTGAATAACAGATTGAATTTTTCGGATATTTTTAGAAGCAGTTTTTTAGAGAATGTGACTTCTGTATCCTTTTTTGATATGGGAATAGCCCTACTGCTTTCATTTGCCCTTGGGTTATTTATCATGGCCATTTACAAAAGAACATATCGGGGCGTCATGTATTCACAGTCGTTCTGTGTTTCCCTAATGGCCATGTCATTGATCACAACCATTTTGATTTTAGCGGTTACGAGTAATATTATTTTATCTTTAGGTATGGTTGGCGCATTATCGATCGTTCGATTTCGAACTGCGGTAAAAGATCCAATGGATATTACTTTTTTGTTCTGGGCTATTGCAGTTGGAATCATTTTGGGGGCGGGCTTTATCGGACTCGCGGTTATTGGTTCCCTATTAATCGGTATTCTGTTATTTATCTTTATTAACAAGAAGCAGAAGGATACCCCCTATATTCTTGTCGTAAATTGTCAAGACGAGGAGAGTGAAAAAGCGACACTCAATATTACCAGGGAACAAACCGCATTACATACGGTTAAGGCGAAATCGGTAACAAAAGAAGGAATTGAATTAACACTGGAGCTTCGTTTACGCGATGCGGCAACCGGGTTTGTGAACACGATCAATGCGGTGGACGGAGTTCGAAGTGTCGTCCTTGTAACATATAATGGTGAATATGCCGGTTAAAAGGATTCTGTATGAGCGAGAAAAAATTAACGGTCATTACAATACTCGCAATCTGTATGGCCGTTCTTGTTACTGTTGCCATTACGATTTACGCGGCAACTCAACAGTCGGAAAAAGTACCGAAGGAGATGGCCTATGCCTCGCAACTCTTTAACGACAAGATAATTGATGTCGATATTATCTGTCCGGAAGCGTCTTGGCAAAAGATGTGTGAAACGGCAATGAATGAAACATATATTCCGATTGATGTTAAAGTTAATGGACAGTTATTTCATAATGCGGCCATTCGTCCGAAGGGAAATTCCAGTCTGATGCAAATCGCACACAATCCAGATTGTAATCGATACAGCTTTAAGATCAAATTCGATAAATACGTTAAAGGCCAAACCTGTTTTGGATTGGATATTCTTGTTTTGAATAATCTTCTGCACGATTGTACCTTTATGAAGGAGTCAATAACGTATGATATGATGAATCTTCTGGATGTAAAATGTCCACTCTACGGTTACGCTCGAATAAAAGTCAACGGAAAACCTTGGGGTCTGTATTTTGCGCAAGAAGCCTATCATACCAGTTATCTGTTACGAACACGGGGAACAGAAAACGGTTATTTATATAATGTCAAGTCTGCTGACCGTCCCAAGAGTGGTAACAAGAATGTCCAAAACGGGCCTGGCGGACCTCCGCCCGGAGGACCTGGCGGGCCCGGCGGCCCTCCGCCCGGTTTTGATGGGTCTGGCGGCCCTCCGTCCGGTTTTGATGGGTCTGGCGGCCCTCCGCCCGGTTTTGATGGGTTTGGCGGCCCTCCGCCCGGTTTTGATGGACCTGGCGGCCCTCCGCCCGGTTTTGATGGATCTGGTGGACCTCCGCCCGGTTTTGGCGGGCCTGGCGGACCACCGCCCGGTGGCCCCGGTGGCCCAGGAGGCCCCGGTGGTAATAAAGGTACAGATCTAAAATATCAGGGTGACGATCCAAACAGTTATCGCGGTATATTTGACTTTTGTGTCTGTGGTCGAAGTAATCCAAAGGCACAAAAGCGTATAATAGATGCGATTAAGGCGCTTAACGAAAACAGGAATCTTGAACAATACTGGGACGTGGATAGTATACTCCGTTATTTAGCGGTCCATACAATTACGGTTAGTATGGATAGTTATAGTGGTGGTATGTGTCAGAATTACTATATTTATGAGCGTCATCATAAACTAACCGTTTTACCTTGGGATTATAATGACTCGTTTGGCAGTATGATGGGAGGTGGACTGATTACTTTAATCAACTTCCCGATTGACACACCAGTACAAGGCGTTACGATGGAGGATCGTCCTTTAATCAATATTTTATTGAGTCACAAGGAATATCGCGATCGTTATCATCATTACCTTGACATTTTAACGGGCTATCTTGCAGATGCAGAAAACAAAATCAAGCATATCGACACCTTAATCAACGCCGATGTTAAAGTGGATCCCTCCGCGTTTTACTCCTACGCGGAGTATATGGCGGCGAAGGATGAATTTTCTAAAATCCTTGAATTAAGAGGGAAGAGTATTAAAGGACAGTTAGAAGGCAAAATTCCTTCAACAACGGAAGGCCAGACGGAACATCAAGATCAACTTTTACAAGGCGAGGGTATTGATTACACAAAATATTCCGGTCATCACGAAATGCCCGGTCAGGGAAGAAAACCTCAATAGCCACAACAGCCCGTCATTTCATTTGTTCCTATTATACTGTACAACGTTATAAATTCGGCATTTCCTGGGAGCGCAAACGTCTCGTCCGCATCCTCCCAAACAGGCGTTCCCGTCTGTTTTGAAAAATAGACTTTTATAACAACCTTGAGTATACCAGGATCATGTAACTTCCTTCTGTTTACAGGGGGGTGTGATAAATCTGTTTCTTCACCAGACAGGCCAGGAAACGAACGTCTCGTCCGTATCCTCCCAAACAGGCGTTCCCGTCTGTTTTGAAAAATAGACTTTTATAACAACCTTGAGTATACCAGGATCATGTAACTTCCTTCTGTTTACAGGGGGGTGTGATAAATCTGTTTCTTCACCAGACAGGCCAGGAAACGAACGTCTCGTCCGTATCCTCCCAAACAGGCGTTCCCGTCTGTTTTGAAAAATAGACTTTTATAACAACC